>NZ_JBFAMR010000007.1:0-77852 GCF_040656595.1 Actinoplanes sp. NPDC049802 | reverse complement strand
GGCGGGTCCGGCGCGGTCGGCGGGAACGGCATGAGCGCTTCGGCGGCCGATCTCCCGCCGCGCGCCGGCCGTGGATCGGCAGGGGATGCCGGTAGCCGCGGGAACGTGGGGACCGGTGGAGCCGGAGACGGGCATCGAGCACGGAATCGGCCCGCCCAGGAGCGGGCGGGCGGCGCGCGGATGCCGGCGATCGAGGATGTCGGTCTGGGCGACTCGCGGAGTGTGCTGATCGCGGATGGGCGGGTCAGCTCGGGTGGCGCGGCGCGCATTCTGAACGGCCGGGTGAGCGGGAACGGCGACGACCTGGTGATGCAGCAGGCGCCGCCGGTCAATTCCAAGGCCAACGAGCGGCGTACGGGCGCCAAGCAGTTCGGCCCGCTGCGGGTAGGGGCGGGCAAGCTCCGGGCGCGTGCCGTGTGGGCTGCCGGAATGGAATGCGGGGCTACCGCGGGTGACGTGTCCGACGCTTCAGCCGAGATCAGCCGTTTGACGCTCGTGGGTGGGGGCAGTGGGGCGCTGGTACGCGTACCGGAAAGGTTGTCGAGTCGCTCCGAGACCGCGCTGCGGCACCATGCCGGCGCCGCGCGGACGGTCGCGTCGGCGACGGTCACCGCGGGACGGATCAGTCTGGTAGACAACGAGGTTCGTATTCGGATGCTGCGGGCGCCGGAGCTGCGCGTCAGCATGACCGCGGGCGGCGAGAGCCGGGTCGATTACCGGCCCGCCGTCGTGGAGGTCACCACCCGCAACGGCAAGCAGGCACGCCTGACCACGGCCGGTGATCACATTGACGTCACACTGAGTGAGAAGATGCGGCCACTGGAGTCACTTCCGGGTCGGTTGGTTCCGATCGGCGACCTTCCGTTGCCGAAGGTGCCGGGAATTCCGGCGCTCGGCGAGCCGGAGTCCACCCCGGCGCCGGTCGGCAAGCCCGGTTCGACGCTGCGCATCACCCTCGGTGACGTCCGCCAGGCCGCCTCGAAGGACGCGATCGCGGCCCGTGCCACCGCCGTCCGGGTGACGCTGACGCGCAATGAGGACAGTGGACGCGGCGCCTCCGGTTACGGACCGTACGGTGTGGTCGCTGACCTAGGCATCGGCATGCTGGAAGCGGCAGCGGTCGCTCCGACGTCCGGCCACGGGGTCTCCTCCGGCGCAGTGGAGCCCGGAGCGGGCGGCGGGGGTGGCAGCAGCGGCACGGGTCTGCCGATCACCGGTCCCGGGGCCATGTCACTGTTCATCGCGGGCGCGGCCATGGTGTTCGGCGGCATCGCCGCGGTGCTTCTCACCGCACGCCGCCGCAATCCCTGACCACCCGGCGCATCGGATAGACGTCGATCCACTCCAGCTGGCCGTGAGTCCTCCCTCGCGCCCGCCGGGCCAACCCCCACGGCCAGCCCTCCGGCTGGCCGTGAACGCTGCCCCACGCCCGCCGAACCAACCCCGACCCTGCTGGCCAAATCGCCCGCCCCGCCCGCCCACCTGCACGCCCCCGGGCGGTCGAGCGGGCGGGGCGCACCGACGGTACGCCCTGTCGCCCTGACGCCCTGACGCCCTGTCGCCCCGTCGCCCCGGCGCCCTGTCGCCCCGGCGTCCTGGCGTCCTGGCGTCCGGTGGGCGGAGGGCCGGCGTGCAGAGCGATGTGTGCTCGGAGAACACGACACCCGTAGTGGGTGTGACGACACCCGTAGTGGGTGTCACGTCTGCAGAACACAGATGGCCGAAATCCGTGTCCCGACTCCCCGGACGGCGATTCGTCTCCGCGTCCGCGGCCAGCCGGGGAACGTGGCGGTGGTCCGTGCGACGGCCGGCCGGTGCCGCACGCTGGAGTCCAGGGGCAGCGTCAGCGGCGATCGCCGAGGAGCCATCACGGCCAGCCGGGTCACTTCGCCGGTCTTGCACAGCGACGAGCACACCGTCCACGCAATGACGTCCACACGCGCAACCACCGCAACGGACCGATCTTCACCGGCCTTGGACCGCCGAGGAGCCATCACGGCCAGCCGGGTCGCATCACCGGCCTTGGACCACCGAGAAGCCATCACGGCCAGCCGGGCCGCATCACCGGTCCTGCACAGCGACGAGCACACCGTCCACGCAATCCCGTCCACATGCGCAACCACCGCAACGGACCGATCTTCACCGGCCTCGGACCACCGAGAAGCCATCACGGCCAGCCGGGCCGCATCACCGGTCTTGCTCAGCAACGAGCACACCGTCCACGCAATCCCGTCCACACGCGCAACCACCGCAACGGACCGATCTTCACCGGCCTCGGACCACCGTCGCCTTCGCCGGTCATCGATCCCCTGATCCGGGTCCGGTCTCCGCTACCCCGCACCCGCGTCGTGAGGCCTGGCAAAGCGGGGCCGGACCGGACATGCGCTGGTAGCGAGCCATTATTGATAAGCCAGCAGGGTCAACCCCCGGCAACCAGCCCACAGCCCACACCCCCGGCTGGCCGTGAACACTGCCTCACGCCCGCTGAACCAACCCGACAACCAGCCACACCCCCGGCTGGCCGTGAACGCTCCCTCACGCCCGCTGAACCAACCCGACAATCAGCCACACCCCCGGCTGGCCGTGAACACTGCCTCACGCCCGCTGAACCAACCCGACAACCAGCCACACCCCCGGCTGGGCATGAACGCTCCCTCACGCCCGCCGAATCAACTCCCACGGCCAGCCGCACCTTCCGGCTGGCTGTCAGAGACGCCTCAGGACGCTTGAACGAACGCTGACAACCAGCCGCACAACACCGGCCATTGAGCGGACCCTCCCAGATCGCGCACCGGCTACAAAGGAAGGCCACCGTCGGGAGCGGGGCGTCAGACCAGGAGCGGGGTTTGCAGGGCGATGGAGCCGTCCAGCAGGTCCTCGGCGCGGTCGTAGCAGTCGGCGATGGTGCGAAGCAGGGTCGCGCCGATGGCGGCGGCCGCGGCGGCCTGGATGTCCGGTGGGTGGTCGCCGCCGGAGAGGGTGACCGCCTCCGTCGAGAGGGACGCCTCGGCCAGGACGGTGGCGAGGTCGTCGCGGGTGTTGATCATCCAGTCGGTGAGGGCGTCGGCCAGGTCGGCGGTCGCCTCCATCCGGCTGCCGAGACTGTCGGGGCCGCCGTTGAGGTGTTCGGCGGCGCGGCGGCGGGCCTCCTCGTACGCGTCGGCGGCCTCGCCGGACCACGAGCCCGGGGACGGCAGGGCGTCGGCCAGATCGGCGTAGGCGCGGGCGTCGGCGCGCAACTCGGGGATCGCGTCCAGAAGGGCGGACGGGTGCAGGGCGGCGACGGCACGGGCGGCGTCGCCGGGCAGGAGGCGGACCCGGCGCAGCTCGGGCCAGACGTCGTGCCCCTCCGGGGCGCCGATGGTGGCGAGCGCCTCGTCGACCCGGTTGAGCAGCGGGGACGCCGCTTTGAGCAGTTGCTCGAGCCGGTCCGTCACGATTGGCCTCGCAGGAGGCGGCGGCGGACGGTCTCGTCGGTGTCGGCGTAGTGGCGGGCACCGGAGCGCACGGCACGGGACATCTCGGAGAGGCGGTCGGCGGCGTCGGCGGCTTCGCGGGCCCGTGCGGCGAGCACGGTCGTCCAGCCGGCGTAGAGGGCTCGCCCGATCCGGCCGGGACGGCCGGCGTCGTCGGCGCCGAAAGCGGCCGCGGCTGGGGCGAGGTTGGGCACTCGACGGTCCATGGTGGTCAGGGCGGCCGCCGCGTGGTCGATCTGATCGGCGAGACGATCCATCTCAGTGCCCCTCCAGCGTGCGGAACTGTCCGTAAATCTCGGCGTGCAGTTTCTCCCGGGCCCAGCGGGCGGCCTCTGCGGCGCTGGTCACGACGGCGCGCATCTCGCGGGCGAACTCGGCCGGCTCGCGATGACGCAGTGCTCCGTGCACCTGGACGTCCACAATGTCGCCTGCCGCGGTCACGACCACCTCGATCGACCGGTCGGGCGAGTGCACCGAGACGGTGTGACCGGCCACGGCCTTGTCGAAGTCGGCGCGCAGGTCTTCGAAGCGCCGATATCGGTCGATCGCCTCGTCGATCCATGCTTCGTCGATCTCGCGGGCCATCCAGGCTCCTCACCGCGCGTCATGCCACCGTCGCGTTCCGGGTTGAGACCGTACCCGTTCAAGTGACCGTCCCGCTACGCCGCCGCATCCTTTGTGGATAACTTCGGCCGACACCACGCAGTGTGATGCGACACCTCCCGAGGACCACGTTGCGTGATCAACTCGATCCGGTGGCGCTTTCTGTCGGACCGGCGAAATACCATCGTCGGGTGAGTCCGAATGATGTCTTCTCCGAGCTGGTGGGCCAGGACGACCCGGTCGTGACGCTGCGCCGGGCCGCCGCCGCGGCTGCCCGGATCGTGGCGGGCGAGCCGGATTCCGGTGGCATGACGCACGCGTGGATCTTCACCGGTCCGCCGGGCGCGCGGCGCACCGTGGCGGCGCGGGTGTTCGCGGCGGCGCTCCAGTGTCAGCGCGACGGCGCGGGTTGCGGCGAGTGCCACGGTTGCCACACGACGCTGGCCGGCACCCATGCGGATGTGCAGGTCGTGACGACCGAGGGTCTGACGATCAAGACCGAGGAGACTCGCGCCGTGGTGCTGCGGGCGGCGAGTGCTCCGACCGGTGGCCGCTGGCAGGTGGTGATCATCGAGGCGGCCGACCGGCTGCACGAGCGGGCCAGCAACGCGCTGCTCAAGGCGATCGAGGAGCCGTCTCCGCGGACGGTCTTCCTGTTGTGCACGCCGTCGGTGCATCCGGACGACATCTTGGTGACGATCCGGTCCCGGTGCCGGCTGGTGTCGCTGCGCCAGCCGCCGGCGGCCGCGGTGGCCGAGGTCCTGGAGCGGCGGCACGGGGTGGCGCCGGAGCAGGCGGGCTGGGCGGCCGCGGCGTCGCAGGGCGACATGGAGCGGGCGCGGCAGCTGGCCGCCGACCCGGAGGCCCGGGGCCGGCGGGACGATGTCCTCTCGGTGCCGCGCAAGCTGACCAGCATCGGGGCCTGCTTCGACGCGGCGGCACGGCTGGAGGCGGCGTCGAAGCAGGAGGCGGCGATCGCGGTGGCCGAGCTCGACGTGGCCGAGCGGGCGGCGCTGGAGCGGGCGCTGGGTGCGGGCGGCACGGGCCGGGGTGCCACGACGGCGATGCGCGGCGCGGCCGGCCAGCTGAAGGAGCTGGAGCGCAATCAGAAGCTGCGGGCCACCCGGGCGCAGCGGGACGCGCTGGATCGGGCGTTGCAGGATCTGATCGGTTTCTATCGGGATGTGCTGGTCACGTCGATGCGCGCGCCGGTCCCGGTGGTGCACGGCGACTTGGCGGAGGTGTCGGCGGCGGCCGCCGCGAAGTGGTCTCCGGAGAGCACGCTGCGCCGCTTGGAGGCGGTGCTGACCTGCCGTGACGCCATCGACCGCAATGTGAAGCCGCAGGTCGCCCTGGAGGCGATGATGGTGGGGCTCTGGCAGGGCTGACGGTTCGGCCGCCGGGCCCGTGCCGGCAAGACCCCGGCACGGACCCGGCTTCTCCCGGGGCCCGGTTCAGTGCTGTGCGCTGGCTCCCCACTCCGGAACCCCGAAACTTCCGAATCCTGACCGGAACATTAGGCGGAGCAGGCTCCCGCGTCAACCTTGACGCATAGACAGCTGTCGCTTTAGGTTACGGGCGTCCCTCCGCCCGGTTTCCGAAAGTTTCGGAGTGCTCATGTCGACTCGACGCGAGGTACTGGCCCTGGCATCCGGCGCCGCGCTCACCGCCGCCGTCCATCCCGCTCCGGCCGCCGCGGACGGCCGTTCCGACGGGTGGGTCGCCACCTGGGCGGCCGCACCGACCACCGTGCCGCCCGGCGATCCGCTGATCCTGAACGGCCAGACCGTCCGCCAGGTGGTGCACGCCAGCGTGGGTGGCGAGCGGCTGCGGATCCGGCTGACGAACGAGTTCGGCGCCACCGGGCTGCGGATCGGCGAGGTGCACGTCGCGATCCGGGCCGGCGACGGCGCGAGCACCGACGCGGTGCCGGGCACCGACCGGCGGGTGACCTTCGGCGGGCGGGTGGCGGCCACCGTGCCGGCCGGGTCGCCGCTGGTCAGCGATCCGGTGCGGCTGAGTCTGCCGCCCGGCGCCGACCTGGTGGTCAGCGTCTACCTGCCGGAGCGTACGCCGGTGACCACGCTGGCCGCCTTCGCCTTCCAGGACAACGCGATCGCCGCGGGCAACGTGACCGGGGCCGTGCGCGTCACGCCGACCGGCACGATCGGGCAGTACCTGTTCCTGTCCGGGGTCAGCGTGCAGGGCGGCGTCGGAGCGGTGGTTACGCTCGGCGACTCGATCACCAACGGGGCGAACACCGTGACCAACGCGAACCACCGTTGGCCGGACCTGCTCGCCGCCCGTTTCCGGTCGGCGCGGATCCGGCTCGGCGTGGCGAACCTGGGCGTCTCGGGCAACCGGCTGCTGCACGACCCGAACCCGCCGGCGGGCAGCGCGGCGGAGGCGTTCGCGGCGTTCTTCGGGCACAGCGGACTGCGCCGGTTCGACCGGGACGTGGTGGCGCAGCCGGGGGCGACGCATCTCGTGGTGCTGCTCGGGGTGAACGATCTCGGTCACCCGGGGACGGTGGCGCCGCCCGGCGAGGTGGTCACGGCGGACGACCTGATCTGGGGGCACCGTCAGCTCATCGCGCGGGCACGGCTGGCCGGTCTGCGGGTGTACGGCGCGACGATCCTGCCGTTCAAGGACGACACGCTCGGCTTCTACACCGTCGAGAACGAGCGCAAGCGGGCCGCGCTGAACTCGTGGATCCGGACCTCCGGCGAATACGACGCGGTGATCGACTTCGACGCCGCGGTGCGTGATCCGGCCGACCCGCCGCGGTTGGCCGCCCGCTACGACAGCGGCGACCACCTGCATCCGAACGACGCGGGCATGGCGGCGATGGCGGCCGCCGTACCTATGCGCCTGTTCCGGCCTGGACCGGGCTGAGCAGGGTCGCGAGCCGGGCCTCGACCGCCTCGGCGATCTCGTCGGCCGGGCGGGCGGCGTCCAGCACCAGGTAGCGCTTGGGGTCGGCGGCGGCCAGGTCGAGGAAGGCGTACCGCACCCGCTCGTGGAAGGCCCGCGACTCGCTCTCCAGCCGGTCGGCGGCCTCACCGCGGGAGCCGACGCGGTCCAGGCCCACTCCGGGGTCCACGTCCAGCAGCACCACCAGGTCGGGCTTGAGTCCGCCGGTCGCCCACGCCGACAGCCAGGAGATCTCCTGGACCGGCAGGGTACGCCCGGCGCCCTGGTACGCCAGCGACGAGTCCACGTACCGGTCGCTGATGACGACGGCCCCGCGGCTGAGTGCCGGCCGGACCACCGTGGCGACGTGGTGTGCCCGGTCGGCGGCGTACAGCAGGGCTTCGGCCCGCGCGGACGGCGCCTCGGCCTTGTCCAGCACGAGCCCGCGGATCCGGGCGCCGATGTCGGTGGCGCCCGGCTCGCGGGTCACCACCACGTCGCGCCCTTCCGCCTTGAGCGCCTCGGCGAGCCGGGTGGCCTGTGTCGACTTGCCGGCTCCCTCGCCGCCTTCGAAGACCACGAAGACACCGGAGCGGGCGAACGACTCGGGTGGCGAGAGCGGTCGTCCGCGCAGCGATCCGATCAGGTCGGGCAGCACCGGCACGCCGGGCTTGTCGTCCATCTGCCGGAACGCGCCGATGCCCACCCAGACGCCGATCGCTCCGGCCACCACGAGCAGCACCCGGGTGGCCGAGACGTCCACCTGGAAGAGGCCCAGGTCGACCCGGCGGGAGCTGCCGAGACCGACCAGGATGCCGGAGAGGGTGATGGCCAGCAGCAGGACGGTGCGGACACCGATCTGCACCACGGCGAAGGTGCGGCCGCGCAGCTCGTCGGCGATCTCCCCGTACAGCAGGGTGGTGCCGGACAGGAACGCCATGCCGGCGCCCGCGCCGACCATGATGGCGCCGAAGAGCGCCATGGACAGATGGAAGGAGAATCCGAGGAACATGACCGAACTGCTGGCCAGCACGATGCTCATGCCGAACCAGCGCTTGCGGGACAGCTCCTTGACGATCATCGGGCCCAGGCCGATGCCGACCGCCAGGCCCATGAAGATGGCGCCGAAGAGCAGGTAGAAGGCGGCCTCGCCGGCGCCCAGCGACTTGGCGAACTTCTCCGCCGCGCCGATCACCACGCCGCCGGCCCCGAACGCGCCGAAGATGCCGAGTACCAGGCCACGGACCAGCGGGGTGCTGCCGATGAACTTCCAGCCGTCCAGGAACTGGCGGGTCATGCTCTGCTCGGCGGCCTTCTCCCGGGCGGCGCTCTTGCCGCCGATCTCCTTGATGCCGAAGAAGACGACGAGCGCGGTGGCGAGCCGGGCGAACGCGTTGATGTAGAGGGCCAGCTGAATGGGCTGTGCCCAGTCGGGCAGCGAGGCGCCGGACTGTTGGAGGCCCGCGGTGAGCGCGGCGAGTGACAGCGCGGCCAGGATCGGCGTGATCCCGTACGTGGTGATCAGGGTCAGCTGGTTGGAGATCTCGATCTGGGACTTCGGGATGAGGTTCGGGACCGCGGCTTCCTTGGCGGGGATCCAGATCAGCGTGATGGTCTCGCCGATGAAGGTCGCGATGGTGGCCCAGGCGACGGTCTGCGCCGGGGTGCCGCCGAGCAGCGGGACGAGGGGGATCGAGCCGTAGATGACGAACCGCAGCAGGTCGACGATCACCATCGTGTAACGGCGGTCGAACCGGTCGGCGAAGACACCCGCGATCGGGCCGAGCAGAAGAGCGGGGATCAGGCGTACGGCGATGGTGCCACCGAACGCGGCGCCCTGCGCGGCCGGGTTCTCGAACTGGGCGGAGGCGAACAGCGCGGTGGCCAGCAGGCCGACCCAGTCGCCGAACGACGCCGCGGCGAGGACCAGCCAGAGCCGCCGGAAGCCACGGCGCCGGAGTACCGAGCGCAGTGCCGCTATGCCCGATAGGTCGACAGGCCCCGGGTCCTGCTGCGTTTCCGTGTTGATGGCCCCTACCTCCCGTGGTCACTGCTCGGAGCACTGTAACCGCCCGATACCTGGGTCGCGGGGCAACCACGATCGGGTGGAGCAGAGATGAATGTCTTTCGTGTTGCCCGGATCACGGGATACCGTGCTCGCGTGCTCACAGACCGCACCGGCCTGCGCCGGCGACTCGACGGCGCCACCGGCCATCTGGAGACCCCGGTCGCGGTGGTGGACCTGGCCGCCTTCGACGACAACGCGGAGCGCCTGAGCGCCGGGGCCGGCGGCAAACCGATCCGGGTCGCCAGCAAGTCGGTGCGCTGCCGGGCTCTGCTGGAGCGGGTGCTGGCCAAGCCGGGCTGGCATGGCGTGATGGCCTACACCCTGCCCGAGGCGATCTGGCTGGTGCGTGCCGGCGTGACCGGTGACGTCCTGGTGGCCTATCCCACCGCGGACCGCACGGCACTGGGCGAACTGGCCGCCGATCCGGACCTGGCCGCCACGATCACGATCATGGTGGACCACCCGTCCCAGCTGGATCTCGTCGATCAGGTCGCCGCTCCGGACGCGCGCTCACCCGTACGCCTATGTCTTGATCTTGATGCGTCCTGGCGTCCCGCCGGGCCGCTGCACATCGGGGTGCGCAGGTCTCCGGTGCATTCGGCCGCGCAAGCGGGCGACCTGGCCCGGAAGATCGCCGGGCGGAAGGGATTCCGGCTGGTCGGGCTGATGTGTTACGAGGCGCACATCGCCGGGGTCGGCGACAACCCGCCCGGCCAGGCGCTACGGGCGCGGGCCATCCGGATGATGCAGAGCCGCGCGTTCCCCGAGCTGCTGCGGCGACGTGCCGCGGCGGTCCGGGCGGTCCGCGAACACGCCGACCTCGAGTTCGTCAACGGCGGTGGCACCGGCAGTGTGGCCGCGACCAGCTCCGATCCCGCGGTCACCGAGGTCACCGCGGGTTCCGGCCTCTACGGCCCCACCCTCTTCGACACCTACCGGAGCTGGCAGCCGACGCCGGCGGCGTTCTTCGCCCTCTCCGTGGTGCGGCGTCCGGCGCCCAGGATCGCCACCGTGCTGGGTGGCGGCTGGATCGCCTCGGGCGCTCCCGAGCCGTCCCGTCTGCCGGTCCCGTGGCTGCCCGAGGGCCTCCGGTTCAAGACCGACGAGGGCGCCGGTGAGGTGCAGACGCCGCTGCTGGGCGCGGCCGCCGAACGGCTGCGCCCGGGCGACCGGGTGTGGTTCCGGCATGCCAAGGCCGGCGAGCTGTGCGAGCACGTCAACGAGTTGCAGTTGATCGACGGCGAGACAGCGGCGCCGGCCCCCACCTACCGAGGAGAAGGCCGTGCCTTCCTGGGCTGAGTCAGGCCGACACGTGGCGGTGCAGGTATTCCCTTATCAACGCCTTGGCCTCGGTCAGCACCTCTTCGTCCCCGGTCGGGTCCCGGCGGAAGGCCAGCTTGATCAGCGCGTCCGCCGCCTCGACCGAGATCTGCAGCGCGAACCGCAGACGGGACCGGTCGGCCAGCTTGAACTGCTCGATCAGCAGCTCGGCGAGGCGCTCGGCGATGACCGCGTTGTTGTCCCGGTCCGAGTCCAGCAGGTGCAGGTCGACCACGTCACCGAAGTGCAGCGTCCGGAAACCCGGGACGCTGCGGTGCATGTGGATGTAGGCGTCGATGGCGGCGTCGACCGCGTCCCACCAATGGGCGAAGGTCTCACTGGCGAACCGGTCGGAGAGACTGTGCAGATAAGCGTCCATGTTGCGCAGAGCGAGGGCCTGAACGATGGCCCGTTTGTCCGGGAAGAACTGGTAGACCGAGCCGATGGCGACCTCAGCGCGCTCCGCGAGCAACGTCGTGGTCAAGCCCTCATAGCCCACCTCGTCCACCAGCTCGGCGCAGGCGTCGAGCATGCGCTGTACCCGGGCAACGCTTCTGCCCTGCACCGGAACCCGCCGCAGCGGGCCGGTGCTGACGGTTGGTGTCGACACGCGTCGCCACTCCCTCTCAGCAGTGAGGCTCATCCATGACCATCTCCACAGTCATGAATGAAACTCATCGTTAAATCGAACGTTACTCGGATCAACGAGCGAGCCGCATCGACGGGACGCCGCGTGCCGGTGTCCGCTCGGACGGAGGACAAAGCCCGGAATGACTAGCGTCAACTCCCGCCGCTGGAGCAACTGGGGACGCAACCAGGAATCGATCGCCGAGGTGCTGCTTCCCGGCGGCGTCGACGAGGTCGCCACCCAAGTGAAGCAGGCCGCCGAAAGCGGCCGCCGCATCAAGGTGGTCGGCAGCGGCCACTCGTTCACACCGATCGCCGTCGCCGAGGATCAGCGGATGTACGTGCACCGGCTCAACGGCCTGCTCGGGGTCGACGGGCCGCTCGTGACCGTGCAGGCCGGGATGCCGCTGTCCACACTCAACACGGTGCTCGCCGAACACGGGCTGGCCATGCCGAACCTGGGCGACATCGACGCGCAGACGGTCGCCGGCGCCATCTCCACCGGCACCCACGGGACCGGGATCGCCTATTCCACCCTGGCGTCCTGCGTCGAGGCGGTGACCATGGTGACCGGCGCCGGGTCGGTGGAACGGTTCACCAACGGTGACCCCGGCTTCCCGGCGGCGCGACTCGGGCTCGGCGCGCTCGGGGTGCTGGTGGACGTCACACTGCGGTGCGTGCCGGCGTTCACGCTGCTCGCCGACGAACGGCCGATGGCGCTCGCCGACATCCTCGCCGGGATGGACGACTGGATCGCGAACGACGACCACGTCGAGTTCTTCTGGTATCCCTACACCGACCGGGCGCAGCTCAAACGCAACCGGCGGATGGCGGCCGACGACCGGCCGCTGTCGAGGTTCCGCGGCTGGCTCGACGACGACTTCCTGTCCAACACCGTCTGGCAGGGCGTCTGCACGCTGGGACGGCGCTTCCCCGGCACGGTTGCGGCGCTCAGCGCCGTCTCGGCCCGCGCGCTCAGCCCGCGGACCTACACCGGCCGGTCCGACCAGGTCTTCTGCTCACCCCGGCGGGTCCGGTTCACCGAGATGGAGTACGAGATCCCGCGCGCCGCCCTGCCCGAAGTCCTCGCAGCGCTCCCGGGACTGCTGGACGCGCTGCCGTTCCGGGTGCAGTTCCCGGTCGAGGTGCGGTTCACCGGTCCGGACGACGTGTGGCTCTCGCACGGGTACGGCCGGGAGTCCGCCTACGTCGCCGTGCACCAGTTCATCGGCAGCCCGTACGAGCCGTACTTCCGGGCCTTCGAGAAGCTCTGCACGCCGCTGGGCGGCCGCCCGCACTGGGGCAAACTGCACTATCGGGACGCGGAGTCGCTGCGTCCCGCGTACCCCCGATTCGACGACTTCCTGGCCGTGCGCGACCGGCTGGACCCCCACCGGGTCTTCTCCAACGACTACCTGGTGAGGGTCCTGGGCCGATAGCTCACTCGGCGGAGGTGGCCGCCTTGCGCGGGGCGGCCTTCTTCGCGGGGGCCGCACGTTTCGCCGCCGCCTTCTTGGCCGGCGCCTCGCCACCCTCGGCGGCCGCCTTCTTGGCCGGAGCCTTCTTCGCCGGAGCCTTCTTGGCCGGAGCCCGCTTCCGCGGTGCCGCCGGACCCTTGGCCCGCTTCTCGGCGAGCATCTCGGACGCCTGCTCCGGGGTCAGCTCCTCGGGAGTCTGCCCACGACGCAGTGTGGCGTTCGTCTCACCGTCGGTCACATACGGCCCGAAGCGGCCGTCCTTGACCACCATCGGCTTCTGCGTCACCGGGTCCGGGCCCAGCTCGCGCAGCGGCGGCTTGGCCGCCCCGCGCTGCCCCCGGGCCTTCGGCGCGGCCAGCATGGCCAGCGCCTCCTCCAGGGTGACCGTGAAGAGCCGCTCCTCGCTGTCCAGCGAACGCGAGTCCTTCTCCCGCTGGATGAACGGGCCGTACTTGCCGTTCCGCGCGATGATCTCGTTGCCGTCGGCGTCCTTGCCCACCACCCGCGGCAGCGAGAGCAGCTGCAACGCCTGCTCCAGGGTCACCGTCTGCGGCGACTGCGACTTGAACAGCGACGACTTGCGTTCACCGGACTGCACGTACGGCCCGAAACGGCCGGACTTGACCAGGACCGGCTCGCTCGTCGCCGGGTCGTCGCCGAGCGTCCGGTCGCCGTTGCCGGCGAGGAAGAGCTCCCCGACCCGCTCCGGCGTCAGCTCGTCGGGGGCGACACCCTCCGGGATCGAGGCACGGTCCTCGGCCGCCTCGTCCTCGCCCTCGGCCACCTGGGCCGCCCTGCGCTGGAGGTACGGCCCGAACTTGCCGACCCGGACGACGACCTTCCGGTTCTCCTCGTCGACGAACAGCGGGATCGAGTTGACCTCGCGGGCGTCGATCGCGCTGAGGTTCTCGGTGACCATCTTCTTCAGGCCGCCGGCCTTGGCGATCTCGGCGTCCGCGCCGGTCTCCTGGCTCCCGAAGTAGAAGGAGGTGAGGAAGGCGAGCTGGGTGTGATCACCGGCTGCGATGTCGTCGAGCTGGCCCTCCATGGCGGCGGTGAAGTTGTAGTCCACCAGCCGCGGGTAGTGCCCCTCGAGCAGGCCGATCACCGCGAACGCCAGGAACGACGGGATCATCGCCTGGCCGCGCTTCTCCACATACCCACGGTCCTGGATGGTCTGCATGATCGACGAGTACGTCGACGGCCGGCCGATGCCGAGCTCCTCGAGGGCCTTGACCAGCGACGCCTCGGTGTAGCGGGCGGGCGGCGTGGTGTGGTGGCCCACCGCGTTCAGGTCGTCGGCGGTCAGCGGCTGATCCTTCACCAGGTTCGGCAGGCGCCGCTCCGCGTCCTCCGCCTCGGCGCCCTCGTCGTCCGAGGACTCCACATACGCCCGCAGGAAGCCGGGATCGGTGATCGTCTTGCCGGAGGCGGCGAAGTCGGCCTCCTCGTTCGCGGTGGTGACCGCGCGGATCCGGACGCTGACCGAGTTACCGACCGCGTCGGTCATCTGCGACGCGATGGTCCGGCGCCAGATCAGCTCGTAGAGCCGGAACTCGTCGCCGCTCAGCTCCTTGGCCACCTCGCCCGGGGTGCGGAAATTGTCCCCGGCCGGGCGGATCGCCTCGTGCGCCTCCTGCGCGCCCTTGGCCTTGGTGGTGTACTTCCGCGGCTGCGGCGGCACGTTGTTCGCCCCGTACAGCTCGGCGATCTGGCGGCGGGCGGCGGCCACCGCGGTCTCGGAGAGGTTCACCGAGTCCGTACGCATGTAGGTGATGTAACCCTTTTCGTACAGGCTCTGGGCGGTACGCATCGTCTGCTGCGAGGAGTAGCGCATCTTGCGCGCCGCCTCCTGCTGGAGCGTCGAGGTGATGAACGGCGCGTACGGCCGCCGACGGTACGGCTTCTCCTCGACCCGGGTGACGGTGAACGGCCGGCCCTCCAGACGGGCGGCCAGCCCACGGGCGCCGTCACCGTCCAGCTGCACCGCCGTGGAACCGGTCTTGAGCTGCCCGGTGGTGGGCTCGAAGTCCTTGCCGGTGGCGATCCGGTCGCCGTCCAGCGCGATCAGGGTGGCCTGGAACGCCCGCGGGCCCTCCACCTGACCCTGCACGGCCAGGTGGGCCAGGATGTCCCAGTACTCCGCGGAACGGAACGCCATCCGCTGCCGCTCACGCTCGACGACGATGCGGGTGGCGACGGACTGCACACGCCCTGCGGAGAGCCTCGGCATCACCTTCTTCCACAGGACCGGGCTGACCTCGTAGCCGTACAGCCGGTCCAGGATGCGGCGGGCCTCCTGCGCGTCCACCAGAGAACGGTCGATGTCCCGCGGGTTCGCCACCGCGGCCTGGATGGCCGGCTTGGTGATCTCGTGGAAGACCATCCGCTTGACCGGCACCTTGGGCTTGATCGTCTCGACCAGGTGCCAGGCGATGGCCTCGCCCTCGCGGTCCTCATCGGTGGCGAGGAAGATCTCGTCCACCTCGCGGGCCAGGCGCTTGAGCTTGGCGACCTGCTGCTTACGGCCCTCGGAGATCACATAGAGCGCCTGGAAGCCGTTGTCGACGTCGACGCCCAGCCGTGCCCAAGGCTGCCCCTTGAACGCCTCGGGCACCTCGTCGGCGTTCTTCGGCAGGTCGCGGATATGACCGACCGAGGCCTCGACCAGATAGTCGGGGCCCAGGTAACCGGCGATCGTCTTGGCCTTCGACGGGGACTCGACGATGACCAGACGGGTCGTCCTGGTGTCACTCGGCACGGCACTCCTTATTGACCTTCAGCGCTCCCTGCTCCGTCTGGCGGAGCACAGACGTTCAACGTAACGCGCCGGACAAGACTGCATTCCCAGGGAACCCCGCAGTCGGATGGTAACGGTCCGGCCACCGCATGCGTCTGACCGCGACACCGTACACCGGGAAGACACTGTTATGTCGGACACAATCACCGAAGATCATGCGACTCCGTCGCCCGGCCAGAAATCCTCCGGCGCGGATGAAGGGCGCTCGCCGACCAGCTCGGCCAGCCTGCGCAGACGCCGTCGGCCGGTGATCAGCCACCGACGTCCGTCATCCGACACCCGGCCCGCCAGACCGGCCCGGACCAGCGCGGCCGCCACCACCTCCGGGTCCTTCGCCGGGTCCAGGCCCAGCGCGAACCCACCCGGGAACGGGCCACCGGCGGCGGCCGTCCACAGCCTCATCCGCGGCCCGGAGAGAAAGAGCTGCGCGGATGCCTCCGGCCAGGCGAGAGCAAGACCATTCAACCTCCGGGAGTACGCCGTACGCACTTCGAAGATCGGAAGGGGCGGTTCCTCCGGTTCCTCTTCGAGTCCGGCTGTGTCGATCGCCTCAGTGTCGGGCGGCTGCGTGTCGAGCGAGTCGTCACCGGCTGTTTCTGTGTCGAGCGACTCGTCGCCGATCGGCTCCGGGTCGGGCGGCTCATCCGCGGCGGGCCCGGGGGTGGCCGCCTCTTGCGCGGAATCGGTGGGCTCCTCGCGTACCCCATCGGGTGGGATCTGAGCCCAGGTGGCCTTGAGATCGCGCGCGGCCAGCTCGCTGACCAGGACGTGGACGCGCCATGCGGCATCCACCCGGACCGTGACGCGGGCCGTGCCCCCCATCCGGCCGAGACGGCCGGGCCCGGCCAGCAGACCGGCCAGATCGGCCGGTGACGGCTCGGTGGTCTCCGCGCCGAACATCGACAACTGGCGCCCACCCGGCGGGCCGGGCACACCGCGCGGGGCGTGTTTCCTCTCCACCGGGATCGACGAAGGCAGCGCGTCGCGCGGGATCAGCGGCCAGCCGGTCTCGGTCATCTCATCACTGGCATTCGGGCGGGGAGTCTCATCACTGGCATTCGGGAAGGGAGTCGAAGGCCTGTCTCAGCTCGACCGACTCCAGCTTCGCGGTGTCCAGGCTGCTGAGCTCGTAGTCGGTGGTGAGCTTCTCGACGACCCGCGCGACCTCGGTGTAGAAGCTCTTGGCCGGACTGGTGGCGAGTGCCTCGATGCCGGTGCGGGCGGTACCGTAGGCGTCCCGGATGCCGGCGAGAGAGCCCAGGAAGCCGTCGGCGATCTGCTCGCCGTTGGTGACATCGGGGACCCCGGCCTTCTCCACCCCGGCCCGCGCCTGCTCGCTCGCGGTCGCGGCGCCGTCGAAGAGCCGGGCCAGATTCTCCTTCGCCTGGGCCGGCGTGGTCTCGGCCGTCATCTGCTGCTGGGTTCGGCTGGTGAGGGTGTCGATCTCGCTGCGCCACGGGCTCAGAGCGGTGCACACCAGCGCCGCCCAGGCCTGTGGCCCCGGCTGGCTGGAACAGCCGGCCAAGGGTGCGGCAAGCACGAGGACGAGAGCCAGGGTGATCGGTCGGACCGCGCGCATGGAAGCAGGGTACGACTAGGGCCGGATACTCCACACACCTCGATAGAGTCATCGAGGCTCCCGAGGTGGCGCCGGCGGGCGGGCACCGCCGGCGAATCGCGGGGATTCAGACGAAAGGCACCCGGCAGAACCGGGTGCCTTTCGTCCTCGCCGGACCGGATTCAGGAGACGTTGTCCTTGATCCGGGACGACTCCGTGGTGCGGGCGTCCTGCATAGCCTTGGCCGTGTCGGACGCGCCGGCCGCGGCCGCCGCTGCGGGCTCGTCACCCATCGAGATCGGCTTGCGCTTGCTCCAGAACACCGCGGTCGCGACGATCGCGACCGCCGCGACCGCGACACCGACCCGCGCCGGGGTGTTCGCGTCCGCGCCGTAGGTCCAGGTCACCACGGCCGGGGCGATCAGCAGCGAGACCAGGTTCATCACCTTGATCAGCGGGTTGATCGCCGGGCCGGCGGTGTCCTTGAACGGGTCGCCGACGGTGTCGCCGATGACCGTGGCGGCGTGCGCCTCGGAGCCCTTGCCACCGAAGGCGCCGTCCTCCACCAGCTTCTTCGCGTTGTCCCACGCGCCACCGGAGTTGGACAGGAAGACCGCCATCAGCGTGCCCGTGCCGATCGCGCCGGCCAGGTACGCGGCCAGCGCGCCCGGGCCGAGACCGAAGCCCACCGCGATCGGCGCGGTGATCGCCAGCAGGCCGGGCGTGAGCAGCTCACGCTGCGCGTCCCGGGTGCAGATGTCGACGACCCGGCCGTACTCGGGCCGCTGGGTGCCGTCCATGATCCCCGGGAACTCCCGGAACTGCCGCCGGACCTCCATCACGACCGCACCGGCCGAACGCGAGACCGCGTTGATCGCCAGGCCGGAGAAGAGGAACACCACTGCCGCGCCGACCAGCAGGCCGACCAGCGCCCGCGGGTTGGAGATGTTCAGCTGCTCGAGGATCTCGGCGCCGACGTTCGCCACCCCGGCCTCGGTCAGCGAGCTGGCCAGGCTGTTGGTGTACGACCCGAACAGCGCCGTGGCCGCCAGCACCGCGGTCGCGATCGCGATGCCCTTGGTGATCGCCTTCGTGGTGTTGCCGACCGCATCCAGCTCGGTGAGGATCTGGGCGCCCCGCTCGTCGATGTCACCGGACATCTCGGCGATGCCCTGCGCGTTGTCCGAGATCGGGCCGAAGGTGTCCATCGCCACGATGACACCGACCGTGGTGAGCAGGCCGGTGCCGGCCAGCGCCACGGCGAACAGCGACAGCGTCAGCGACGAGCCGCCCAGCAGATAGGCGCCGAAGACGCCCGCGCCGAGCAGCAGCGCCGAGTAGACCGCCGACTCCAGGCCGACACTGATACCGGCCAGGATGACGGTGGCCGGACCGGTCTGCGACGACTTGCCGATGTCCTGCACCGGGCGCCGGTTCGTCTCGGTGAAGTAGCCGGTCAGCGCCTGGATGGCGGCGGCCAGCACGATGCCGATCACGACCGCGCCGATCGCGACCAGTTGCGGGTTCCGGCCGCTGTTCAGGATGTCCTCGGCGATGCCCGCGTCACCGAACCCGGCGAAGGTGTCCGGCAGGTAGACGAAGCTCACCACGGCCACCGCGACCGCGGAGATCGCGGCCGAGATGTAGAACGCCCGGTTGATCGCGGTCAGGCCGCTGCGGTCACTGGCCCGCAGACGGGTGATGAAGACACCGACGATCGCGATCACCACACCGATCGTGGAGACGATCAGCGGGAAGATCAGGCCGTCCTGACCGAACGCCGCCGAACCCAGGATCAGGGCGGCGACCAGGGTCACGGCGTACGACTCGAACAGGTCGGCGGCCATGCCGGCGCAGTCACCGACGTTGTCGCCCACGTTGTCGGCGATGGTCGCGGCGTTGCGCGGGTCGTCCTCCGGAATACCCTGCTCAACCTTGCCGACCAGGTCGGCGCCGACGTCCGCGGCCTTCGTGAAGATGCCACCGCCGACCCGCATGAACATGGCCAGCAGTGCGGCGCCGAAGCCGAAGCCCTCCAGGACGGTGGGCGCGTCGCCACGGAAGATCAACACGACCAGCGCGCCACCGAACAGGCCGAGACCGACGGTCAGGAAGCCCACCACACCACCGGTGCGGAAGGCGATGCCCATCGCCTTCTCCCGGCCGCCCTGCTCACCGGCCGCGGCGGCGACCCGCAGATTGGCCCGGGTGGCCAGCGCCATGCCGGCGCCGCCGATGAACGAACTGAACACCGCGCCGACGATGAAGAACAACGACCGGCCGATCTTGACCCAGGTCTCGTTGTCCGTCTCGTGCACCGGCAGGAAGAACAGCAGGACGACCGCGATGACGACGAAGATGCCGAGGGTCTTGAACTGCCGGAACAGGTACGCCGAGGCGCCCTCCTGCACCGCGCCGGCGATCTCCTGCATCTTCTGGGTGCCACGCGCGTTACGCAGCACCGATTGAACGAACGCGGCGGCGAAGCCCAAGGCCACCAGGGCGAACACCAGCGCGACGACGACGAATGTGACGTTTGAGCCGCTCAGGGACACTCCGCCGCCATCAGCGGCGAGGTCTATCGAGGTCCCGGACATCTTTGTCCTCCTACACCGATGGCACCCGGGATACGGACGAGTTCCCCGGGCGCATTCCCCGTGGGAGCCGGGGAACGACCGACCAGACCCGCGGACGCGGGCCAGCAGTAGCTGATAACTCGCGTACTGTATAGGGCTTACGTGTTGGTCGTCACATAGTGAACCGGCCGTGTCGCGGTGACGATCGCCGTTATGTTATCGCGGGATTTGATCTACGGCGCAGATCAGCGCCAGCCTGGCGCAAATCCCGGCCGGTTGCTGGAAATTCCGGTAAAGATCCCACGAATCGGGGTCAACGTGGCCCTTGCGTGCGACGCACGTTGGTGGGCGCGGCGAGACGGACAGCCCGAAAGCAGGCCGTCACCACAGGTCAGCGGCGGGCGACCGGCCAGACCATCCGAACCTCGGTGCCCGGGCCGTCATCCACCGGGCGCACCTGCAAGTCGTCGACGAAACCGGCGAGCAGCGCGAACCCCACACCGGTGGTGAGCGCGTCGTCGGTGAGGCTCTCCGCCGCCAGCTCGTCCGGCGGCAACTTGGCCAGGCCCACGCTCGCCTCGATCGGCGCGTGATCGATGACCCGGACGGTGTACGAGTCCGAGTCGGACATCTCCACCGTGACGAGGTCGGTGAGGCCGTACTGGCGATGCAGAGTGACCGCCCGGGTACAGGCCTCACCGATGGCGAGCCGGACCTCGTCGAGCAGCTCCTCCGCCACGCCGGCGCGCCGGGCCACGGCGACGCCGACGAGCCGGGCGGTGCGCACATGCACCGGAGCCGGAGAGAAGGAGAGCCGAACGGTCGCCATCACGAAGCGGGACCGCTGCCGTCGCGCTCGGTGGCCGCATCGACGGTCGGGAAGATCGGGAAGACCTGATCCAGAGCGGTGATCCGGAAGATCTTGAGAAGTGGCTCCTTGGCGCAGACGAGACCGAAAGTACCGTGCGCGGTACGCAGCCGCTTCAAAGCGCCGACCAGCACGCCCAGCCCGGTCGAATCGAGGAAGTCCACCCGCTCCAGATCGACGACAACGTCACGGGCGCCCGCGTCCACCAACTCGATCAGCCGCTCGCGCAGCCGGGGGGCGGTGTAGACATCCACCTCACCGCCGACCTCCAGCACGGTGTGCTCGGCGACGGTCCGGGTCGTGAGTGACAGCTCCATCGGTCCTCCTCCCTGATCTCTCCCCCCGCGAAATCTAACCACCGACCGATCGGGGCCGACGCGTGGCACCCACCCGTCCTACCCGTTTGAGGTTCGGGGCATACCGGTGTCACAGTGCAATGCGTGACCTCCACCGCCTTCGGTCCTGCTGAACTGCTGCACCGGCTGCGGGCCCGCACCACTGGAACGGCGGTGTCGCCGGTCACGCACATCGAGCGGGTGCCCGCCCGTGCCGGCCGCACGGCGCCGTGGCCCGCATGGACCGACCCCGCGGTGCGTGCCGCCCTCGTCGCGCAGGGGATCGCCGCACCGTGGGAACACCAGGCGACCGCGGCCACCCTCGCCTGGGAGGGCGCCCATGTGGTGCTGGCCACCGGTACGGCGTCGGGCAAATCGCTCGCCTACCAACTGCCGGCGCTCAACGCGCTCGCCACGGACCCTAAGGCGACAGTGCTGTATCTGTCACCCACCAAGGCGCTCGCCGCCGACCAGCTGCGTGGTCTGGTGCGGCTGGGAGTCGACGGGGTGCGGCCGGCCACCTACGACGGTGACACCCCGCGCGAGGAACGGGAGTGGATCCGGCAGCACTCGCGCTTCGTGCTCACCAACCCCGACATGCTGCATCACAGCCTGCTGCCGGGCCACAGCCGCTGGGGGGTCTTCCTCCGCCGGCTTCGGTACGTGGTGATCGACGAATGTCACACGTACCGCGGTGTGTTCGGCTCGCACGTGGCGCACGTGCTGCGGCGGCTGCGCCGGGCGGCGGCCCGCTACGGCGCCTCCCCCACCTTCGTGCTGGCCTCCGCCACGTCGGGCGATCCGGCCGGATCGGCGTCCCGGCTGACCGGCCTGCCGGTGACCGCGGTGACCGACGACGCCTCCCCGCGCGGCGCCGTCACCTTCGCCCTGTGGGAGCCGCCGCTGCTGCCGGTCTTCGACGGCCCGGAGGACGTGGCCGTCGAGGAGGCGGCGCCGATTCGGCGGTCCGCGCTGCGGGAGACCGCCGACCTGCTCACCGACGCGGTCGTGGCCGGCACCCGCACGCTCGCCTTCGTCCGGTCCCGGCGCGGGGCCGAGGTGGTCGCCTCGCTGGCCCGGCAGTCGCTGAACGAAGCCGTTCCCGGGCTCGGCGACCGCGTCGCCGCCTACCGGGCCGGTTACCTGCGGGAAGACCGGCGGGCCATCGAACGGGCGCTGCTCTCCGGCGAACTGCTCGGGCTGGCCTCCACCAACGCACTCGAGCTCGGTGTCGACCTGGCCGGGCTGGACGCCGTGCTGATCTGCGGCTATCCGGGCACCCGGGCGTCGCTGTGGCAGCAGGCGGGCCGGGCCGGGCGGGCCGGCGGGGAGGCGCTCGCTGTACTGGTGGCCCGGGACGATCCGCTCGACACCTACCTGGTGCACCATCCGGAGGCCGTGTTCGGGCGACCGGTCGAGGCCACCGTGCTGGACCCGGCGAACCCGTACGTGCTCGGCCCGCAACTGTGCTGCGCCGCGTCCGAGGCGCCGCTCACCGACGCCGACCTGGCGCTCTTCGGCGACGCGTCGGTGGAGATCGTCCAGCGGCTGGCCGCCGAGGGGGTGCTGCGGCGGCGGCCGTCCGGCTGGTACTGGACCCATCGCGGGCGGCCCGAGGTGGACCTGCGCGGAACCGGCGGGGCCCCGGTGGCGGTCGTCGAGGCGGCGACCGGCCGGCTGCTCGGCACGGTCGACCCCGGCTCGTCGCACGTGATGCTCCACCCGGGGGCCGTCTACCTCCACCAAGGCGTGTCGTACGTGGTGGACGACCTCGATCTGGAGGACGCCATCGCCCTTGTCCACCAGGAGGAACCGGACTGGACCACGCACGCCCGGGATGTGACGAATCTCTCGGTGGTGAGCGTTCGGTCGTACGTGGACGCCGGCCCGGTCGGCTTGTTCCTCGGCGAGGTGGACGTGACCAACCAGGTCGTCTCCTACCAGCGGCGGCGGATCGGCAGCGGCGAGGTCATCGACACGCGACCGCTCGACCTGCCGGCGCGGGAACTGCGCACCGTCGCCGTCTGGTTCACCGTCTCGCCGCGGGCGCTGACCGCGGCCGGGGTGGAGCCGAGCGAGTTCCCGGGCGCACTGCACGCCGCCGAACATGCCGGGATCGGCCTGCTGCCGTTGATCGCCACCTGCGACCGGTGGGACATCGGCGGGCTGTCCACGGCCAACCACGCCGACACCGAGGCGCCGACCGTCTTCGTCTACGACGGTCATCCGGGCGGCGCCGGATTCGCCGAACGGGCCTACGGCGCCGCGGCGGAGTGGCTGCACGCGACCCGCGAGGCGATCGCGTCGTGCGTTTGCGATGCCGGATGCCCGTCGTGCGTACAGTCCCCGAAGTGCGGGAACGGCAACAACCCGCTCAGCAAGGAGGACGCCGTGAAGGTCCTCGACATCGTCCTCGCGGCTCTCCCGCCCGGGTGACCGGGCAGCGGACGCCGCCGTCCCCCTTCGCGCCGGAAGCCGTGCGGGACCGAATGCGACGGGAGTGACCGGCCCGGCCCGCGAAGCCGCCTCCGCACCGAGAGGGGCGAGATCGAATCGGACCTCGGCCCGAACCACGATCTCCAGCCCGGAGACGGCGCAGCCGGTCATCCGGGCCCCGTTGGCCTCGACGTAACGCCGTGCCGTGGCGCAGGCCGCCTCCTGGCCCTCGATGGCATGCGCTCCACCGGCCAGGGCGCCGAAGTCGGCCGCCACCTTGGCCTGGTGGCGAGCCACCCGGGCGGCGCCGACGGCGGCCAGGCCCGCCGCCAGCACGATCAGAACCGATCCGACGGCCGCCACCAGGATCGTCGCCGACCCGCGGTCGCGGGAGTCACCGTCCCGTCCATGTGCGCGGTCCCACCTGGCAGAAGGTTCCCCGCCCTCGGGAAACCCTCGGTCGCGGGCCCTCACGAGATCATCGTTCCGCCCGCGTGCGCGGTCCCGCCGGCCCTCACGGAATCGCCGTTCCGCCCGCGTGCGCGGTCCCGCCGGCCTCACGGAATCGCCGTTCCGCCCGCGTGCGCGGTCCCGCCGGCCGGAAACCCTCGGTCGTGGGCCCCTCACGGAATCGCCGGCCCGTCCGGCTCGCGGGCCGCGTGGGCGCTCGCCCGCACGGTCATCCCGGGCAGGCCGGTCCCGAACACCCGGACCGGCGCCGACACCTCGGCCGTGACGGAGTCGCCGCCCCCGGACACCCGGACGGTGGCGCCTTCCGGCGCCGTCCGGGCCGCCGCGCCGGCAGGTTCGCCCCGAGCAGCGGCCAGTGCGGCCTCCCGGGCCGCGTCCAGGCACTGCATCCGGGTCGCCACCGCGGTGACGGCCGTGATCCCGGCACTGAGCAGCACCATCAGCGCCGGCAGCCCGGCCGCGAGCTCGGCGGTGAACGAACCCCGGTCCCGGCCGGGCCACCGGCGCCGTCTCACTTCAGCGCCCGGGCGATGAGCGCGCTCAACGCCGATTGCACGGCCCCGCTCGTGACGACCTTGAGCAGGACACCGGCGAAGGCCACCGCGGCGATGGTGGCCACGGCGTATTCGGCGGTGCTCATCCCGGCGTCCCCGGCTTCCGCCTGGAGCCGCCGGTAGTGGGCGATGAGTTTGTGCACAGGACCTCCTCGGTCGGTCGGGTACGGCGCCGGACACGCCGTACCGGGTTTCACAGCACGTCGCGGAGGATCGCGACCATCGTCGGCACCAGGCCGGCGAGTACGAAGGCCGGCAGGAAGCACAGCCCGAGCGGCAGCACGATGAGGACGTTCGCCCGTTGGGCGGCGGCTTCGTTCTCGACGGCCCGTTCAGCCCGCAGATCACCGGCGAACCGTTCCAGCGCACCGGCCAGGGCACCGCCGCTCGCACTGGAACGCACGGCCGCGGCGACCATCCGCTCGCTCTGCGGCACCCCGGCCAGGTGCGCCCACGCCTCGGCCGGGCTCGCCCCGAGCCGCAGCGACCGGGCCACCCGCTGAAGCCGGTCGCCGAGCGGCCCGCCGAGGGCGTCGGCCACGGCGGCGATCGACCGGTCCACCGAGGTGCCGCCCTGCAGAGCGGCGGCCAGGAGATCCGCACCGAGCGGCAGGTCGGCAAGCGCTTCGCGGCGCTCGCGGCGGACGTCGGCCGGCTCCCGGCCACGCAGGAATCGTTCGGTCCCGAGGCCGGCCGCGAGACCCAGGGGGATCCCCCAGCGGCCACCGAGCAGGCCGGCGACGGCCAGTCCGGCCAGCACCGACAGCAGCACCCGGGTCCGCGGCCCGCCGGGCTGCCGAGACCGGGGACGCGGCAACCGCCGCCGTCCCGCGGGAAGCATCACCAGCGCGGCGGCCAGCGCGGCACAAACGGCCACCACGATCATGGTCACCGGGCCACCTCGGCGCGCCGTCCCAGCCCGTCGTCAGGCCCGGCCGCTGCACCGAGCGGCGGCCCGGCAGCAGAAGAAACGGGCCTTTCGAACCCAGCCCTTTCGCGGCGCGGCGGCCCAGCCGCAGCCACACTCGCAGGCCCCGCCCCTTCCCCGCGCAACGGCCCAGCCACGGCCACACTCGCCGGCCCCGCCGCCTCCCGGCGCAACGGCCCAGCCGCAGCCACACTCGCCGGCCCCGGCCCTTCCCGGCGCAGCGGCCGGGCGGCGGCGCAGGCTGAGTCCTCACCGCCCGCACCGACCAGGGCGGCCGCGCAGCACTCGCGCAGCGGCACCCGGACCGGGCCGCCGGGCCGCAGCAGCTCCGCCACCCCGCACACCGGGGTCATCGCAGCACCCGCTCGCCGATCCGCTGCGCCCACTTCAGGCCGCAGCACTGAAGAACCAGCGCGCCGATCGCGCACGCGGCGCCACCGGGCGTGTGCAACAGGACGTCCATCGGGTCGCCACCCAGCACATATCCCGCCCCGATCCCGGCGAACGGCAGTACCGCGAGCAGCCCGGCGGTGACCTGTGCTCCGGCCGCCTGAGCACCCGCCTTCTTGGCGAGACGACCGGTCTCCCGGGCGTCCGACTCGATCCGCTCGAGCAGGTCGGCGGCCGGCGCACCGGTGTGTTCGGCGAGGCGCCACACCGCCACGGTCAGCCGCTGGATCCGCTCGTCCCCGGCCAGTCGTGCCTCACTCGCCGCGGTGTCCGCCACCACGGCCGCCGGGATGCCGGCTCGTAGGTCGGCGACCAGCGACGTCAGCTCGTCCAATGTGGTCATCCGGCGAGTCGTCGCCCGTTTCCGCTGGTCCAGGCGTTTCCATTCGTGAATGCCGAGGCCCGCGTAGGCGCCCGCCACGACGGCCGCGACCGGACCGCCGACGGATCCGGCTCCCAGCCCGGCGAGGACCGCGGCGCCGATGGCCGGCCGCCACACGGGCCCGGCCTGCACAGCGGTGAGCACGCGCCGGACCCCGGTGAGATCCAGCCGGGCGGATCGCCGCCCGGTCAGCCGGTCGCGCGCTCCGCCTTCCGGCCGGGCGACCAGGAACATCCCTGCCACCAGCGACGTCACGAGCAGCCAGGTCACGGCCGAAGCACCTCGGGGACCGTGATCCCCCGCTCGGTGAGCAGCCGGGCCAGCACCTCGGCACCCGGACCGGGCCCGCGGTCCCGCCGCCACGCCGGCACCACGGTGGCGAGCCGCTCCCGCCCCGACGGCACGAGCACGCTGATCGACTCCAGCATCCGCCCCGCACCGGTACGCCGGACGTGCAGCACCACCTGGAGCGCCGCCACCACTTGAGCGTGCAGCGCGGCGCGGGGCAGTCCACCGAGCAGCCCGAGCGCCTCGAGCCGGGCCGGCACGTCCCCGGGCGCGTTGGCGTGCAGTGTCCCGGCGCCGCCCTCGTGGCCGGTGTTGAGCGCGCCGAGCAGGTCGACGATCTCGGCGCCCCGGCACTCCCCGATGACGAGCCGGTCGGGCCGCATCCGCAGCGCCTGCCGGACCAGGTCGGTGAGCCCGATGGCACCGGCGCCCTCGACATTGGCGGTACGCGCTTGAAGCGCCACCACATGCGGATGCACCGGCCGCAGTTCGGCGGCGTCCTCGACGAGCACGATCCGCTCGGTGGACGGCACCAGCCCGAGCAGGGTGGCGAGCATCGTGGTCTTGCCACTGCCGGTGCCGCCGGTCACCAGGTACGCCAGCCGCCCCGCCACCACCGCCGTCAGCACCTCGGCGGCGGCCGGTTCGACGGCACCGTGCTGAACCAGGTCGGCGAGGCTGAACGGCCGTTGCCGAAAGGTCCGCAACGACAGGTACGGCCCGCTCGTTGCGACGGGCGGTAGCACGGCGTGCAGGCGGGTGCCGTCGGGCAGGCGCGCGTCCGCATACGGCTGGCCGTCGTCGAGCCGCCGCCCGCAGGCCGCGACCAGCCGCTGGGCGAGCCGTCGCACCTCGTCGCCGTCGCCGAAGCGGATCGCCGCACGTTCCAGCCCGGCGCCCCGGTCCACCCACACCTGCAGCCGGTTGACCAGCACATCGGTGACGGCGGGGTCGGCGAGCAGCGGTGCCAGCGGGCCGGCGCCGATCAGCTCGTCCCGCACCTGGCCGGCGAGCCGCAGCACGGCCGTGTCGCCGAGCACCGCGGTCTCCTGCCGGACGGCGTTCACCACGGCGGCCGGTGTCGCCTCGACCCCCTCGTACGCGAACCGTCTCCGCACCCGGTCGGTGACCCGCTCGTTCATGCCGCGGCCGCCTTCGGGCCCGTGGCCATCACTTCGCCGACGAGCCGCCGGCAGAGATCGGCGAGCGGTCCTTTGCCGTCCGCGGTCGGCGCTGTCCCGCGTTCGATGCCCTGGCAGACGCCGGGCTCGGGCCGCAACGTCCCGGCGAGCGGAAGGCCCAGCACGCGGGCGATGTCCCGCGCTCTCAGCCGGCCGGGCGCCGGACCGCGCACCACCACCGCGATGTCGTCGCAGTGGACCGCCACGGTGGCCGCGATCCGGGCCGCCGACGCGGTGGCCCGCAGCTCGGCCGGGACGACGAGCAGCGTGCGCTCGGCCGCCTGGAGCGCGAGGACGGCCGCGTCGTCGAGCTGCCGGGGCAGGTCGGCGACGATGACGTCGCGGCCGCGGCGGGCCGCGTCGAGGGCGGCCGCCATCGCCTCGACCGGCACTCCGGGCAGTTCGTCCCGGTCGAAGGAGAGCAGCACCAGATCACCGCGGTGCGGTAGGGCCCCGAGGAGGGTGGGCGGGTCGACCCGTCCGTCGGCGCCGGCCAGGGCGGGCCAGCGCATCCCGTCCACCTGTTCCCAGCCGAGGACCAGGTCGAGGCCGCCGCCCAACGGGTCGGCGTCGACCAGCAGGGTCCGATAGCCGGAGCGGACCGCGGTGGTGGCCAGCCCGGCCGCGAGGATGCTCGCCCCGGCGCCGCCGCGCCCGCCGATCACCGCGACGGTCCGCGAGGTCGCGGGCTGGTGGTCCCGCCCGGCGAACCGGTCGACCACCCAGGGCTCCGCCTCCGGCAGGACCGCCACGTTGTCGGCGCCGATCAGGTCGGCCACCGTGAAGGCCGGCTCGGCCGTGCCGGCGTGGCCGACCAGGATCAGCCGGGACCGCCGGGGCATCCGGGCTCGCAGGCAGGCGACGGCCTGGTCGGCGCCGACCAGCACGAGGGGCGCGCCGGTCCAGCGGGCGCGGGCGGCCGCCGGGTCGGGGGCGACCTCGACCTCGCTGCCACCGGCTGCGGCGAGGCGCAGCAGGTCGTCGAGCAGGTCCTGGTCGGCGGTCACGATGAGGGGACGGCGCGGAGCGGGCATCTGGTCTCCAGCGGGGCGGCGGGGGTTGGGCGCCCACCGTCGCCGGACCCGTACGGCCACGACAACCGCACCCCGCCTCGGCTGTGGATAACCGCAGGCCCTGTGGATAATCGCCACACGCGGCGGTGATCTGATAAGCGACAGGCATGCCCGAGGCCGGGTTGGGTATCTTTGGGTGCCACACGGACCGATGGAGCTGGCATGGACAACTCGATCCGGACGACGCGCGCCGATGACGGGTCGGTCATGGTCACGGTGCGGGGAGAGATCGACTTCTCGAACTCCGACGGAGTGGCCCAGGGCATTCACGACGCGGTCACCGAGTGGTCCCCCGCGATCATCCACGTGGATCTGCGCGATGCCACGTTCATCGACTCGACGGGCCTCGGCGCGCTGATCGAGGGCTACCGCACCGCCACGGGCAAGGGCGTGACCTTCAAGGTGATCAACCCGAGCGACACGTTCCGGAGGGTGCTGTCGGTGACCGGCCTCTCCGATTTCTTCGGCCTGATCGATGAGGACCGCGACGAGGAGCACAGCCAGGCGTCCGGGGTGTGAAAGGAACGACCCCCGTCGGGGGAGACGGGGGCCGCCCTGGGATTCGGCTCCGGGGGGGTCGAGCCGAATCACTCGGCGATCACGGGGGGCGCGATCGCCGAGGGTCGAGATCACCGGGTGCAACCACATCAACACAGAACCCGGAGGCAAACACAAGTTTGCCTCAGACTCTGTCCCCCGTCGAGTACCGATTGTGGCTCCGTGCGACGCTCCTGCCCGTCTGACCGTTCTCACGGCCTGTCACCGAGGGGCTCATCGCAGACGCGGGGCAGTCGTTGCGCACAGGTTGCGGCTACACTTTCGGCCCGTGGGCCTGAGCGCCGCGTTTTTCGACCTCGACAAGACCGTCATCGCCAAGTCCAGTGCTCTGGCCTTCGGACGGCCGTTCTATCGTGATGGGCTGATCAGCCGCCGTGACGTGGTGAAGACCGCCTATGCGCAGCTGATGTTCCGGCTCGGCGGCGGCACCGACGAGCAGTCGATGGCCCGCACCCGCGACTACATGGCGGCCCTCTGCAAGGGCTGGCGGGTCGAGCAGGTGCAGCAGATCGTCGCGGAGACCCTCAACGATCTGATCAATCCCTATGTCTACGCCGAGGCGGCCGCGCTGATCGCCGAGCATCAGGCGGCCGGCCGTGATGTCGTGCTGGTGTCCGCCTCCGGCGACGAGATGGTCCGCCCGATCGGCGCGCTGCTGGGCATCACCGATGTGATCGCCACCCGGATGGCCATCGTCGACGGGCGGTACAGCGGGGCCGTCGAGTTCTACTCCGCCGGCCCGGCCAAGGTCGTCGGCGTCAAGCGGCTGGCCGAGGAGCGGGGCTACGACCTCACCGAGTGTTACGCCTACTCGGATTCCAGCAGTGACCTGCCGTTGCTGGAGGCGGTCGGCCACCCGAGCGCCGTCAATCCGGATCGGGCCCTGCGCCGGGTCGCCGCCCTCCGGTCCTGGCCGGTTCTGGAGTTCCGCCACCCCGTACCCCTCGGTAGGCGCCTGCGTGACCGCCCGGCCGTGCCGGTCGCCGCGGCCTTGGGCGTCGGCGTCGGCGTGGCCATCGGCGTGGCGCTCTACGGCCGCCATCGCCGGACCCGCGCCGCGGTTGCCTGAACCCCATTTTCGGTACGCCTACCCGAACCCGCCGTGGAGGACCCGCGAGCATCTGCCACTCCAGACCGTGCCGCGCCCGCCGGGCATGAGTGGTGGGTCCAGTTGTCCCTCAGGGCTGCCTCAACCCCCAGCCGGCCGCCCCACCGCACGGCCGGCCAGGATCGGGCTGGCACTCGGGCTGCCTCAAGCGCACGGAGACAACCCCCACGGCCAGCCGGTGGCACAAAAGACCGGTGGCAGCCGGGACCATTGGGCTGAGTATTGCCCTTACTGCCTTCTTCTCGTCCGAAATCTGGTGATCAAGCGGCAAGCGGCGTAGAAATGACTCGCGGGCCCGGAATCATCGGGCACCGTGCACGGCCACCGGGAACCCACGCGCGATCAGCCACGGCAGGCACGTTGCGGCGGGACCTCCGCTCGGATGAGCGTCAGGACCGTCGACAACGACCCAGGTGCACGCTTGATAACCCGGTCTGGACGCGCATAGCCGGCGCCCCCGTGAGGGACGCCGGCTCTTCCTGTCTCAGGCCCCGCGACGCCGCGCCCGGCGCTCGCCTCAGAGTTCCGCCGCGGCCACCGGGCTCAGTGCTCGGCGGCGGCCCGGTGCCGGTTGCGGATCTCCTGGTAGACGGCGCGGAAGAGTTTGGGCCGGGTGTGGAAGTCGACGCCCTGGGCCCACAGTTCGGTGTTCACGGTGGCGCCGTCGTGCCGCTCGATCAGCACGGTCGTGTCGTTCTGTAGCTCCCACCGGCCGAGCTTGTGGGTGGACTGGTGCAGGTGCACGCCGGCGATCTCACGCCATCGCATGCTCCGCGACCGCAGCAGGCCGCGGATGAGCACGCCGTCGCTGCTCACGTAGACGCCGTGCTGGAGGATGCGCCAGGCGCCGATCACCCAGACCGCGGCGAGGGTGCAGGCGACCGCCCGCACCCCGTGCCCGATCAGGTCGAACTGGCGGATCGAGGCCCAGGTGAGCAGCGCCAGTGCGACGGCTTCCCAGACGATGACGAGCCAACGGCCGTTGCCCGGCGTGTACGGGCGGACCCAGTGCGAACCCACGGAAGAAAGTATGCCGCCGGTCAGACCGAGGCCAGTACACCGTCTCCGATGATGACGATTTCCTCGGCACCGGTTGTGATCGCCGCGGCGTAGTGGCGCAGCCAGGATCGGACCCCGTCGGTGGTGCCGGTGGCGTAGGCGCCGGCCGATCCCACGTACTCCGGCTCTCGGGATAGGTGACCCACCTCGGCCGTGACCAGGCCGCGGGGGTCGAAGCCCCGCCCGATCAGGGTGAGACGGGCGGCGGCCCGGGCCACGATGCCGGCCGGCCCGGCGAACGGGCGCAGGGTGATCAGCTCGGCGTGCACCACGGCGGCGAGCAGCATCGGTGGGGTGGTGTCGTTTCCGGCGATCAGCCCGGCGAGCGCGTCGATCCGCTCGGCGCCGGAGGTGAGGCGGCCGAGGTCGTGGTCGTGGACGACGCCCCGGGCGGCGAGCACGTGCAGTTTGGCCAGCACCTGCCGGGGTGCGCGGGGCCAGAGGTCGACCAGGCCGGGGAGCGCCTCGGCGACCCGGAGCGCGCCTTGGACGACCGGGTCGGTGACCGTGCCGCCGCGAACCTCCTCGAGGTCGTAGCGGCTGCCGTCGAGCGCCGCGCTGGCGACGGCGGCCCGGAGGCTGGCCTCCGCGGCGACCTGGCCGCCGTGTTTACGCAGAGCCCGGTGCCGGTGTGCGGCGTCGACGGCGTCGCGTGCGCTCGCGAAGGCGGGCCCCACGTCGGCGAGGTCGAGCAAGGGTGCAAGTGGATCCACCTGAACACGGTAACCGGTAAGGCGCCGGAAACATGGGGTGCACAAACGAGCGTGGAACTGGCAGGATTCGCGCAGTAGCGAGCATCTATTCGCCGGTCAGCGCGCGCACGACACCATCGGGCGCGGGCTGCGGCGCAAACCTTCGCGTGGCTCTCCAGCGCAACTAGTGTGCACGGAGAGAGACCCCGGTCACGGCAGAGGAGCCGCCCTCATGAGCGAGACACTGGAGAATCTGTACTCGGAGACGCGGCAGTTCCCGCCGCCCGCCGACCTCGCGGCGAACGCGAACGTCAAGGCCGACGCGTATGAGGCGGCCGCCGCCGACCGGCTCGCCTTCTGGGCGGAGCAGGCCGGACGGCTCACGTGGACGAAGCCGTGGGATCAGATCCTGGACTGGTCGAACCCGCCGTTCGCGAAGTGGTTCGTCGGCGGCGAACTGAACATCGCCTACAACTGCGTGGACCGGCATGTCGAGGCTGGCGACGGTGACAAGGTCGCGATCCACTGGGAGGGCGAGCCCGGCGACACCCGCACGGTCACGTACGCCGATCTGCTGAAGCTCGTCAGCCAGGCCGCCAACACGCTCACCGACCTGGGTGTGACCGCCGGCGACCGAGTGATGATCTACATGCCGATGATCCCGGAGGCCGTGGTCGCGATGCTGGCCTGCGCCCGGATCGGCGCCACGCACAGCGTGGTGTTCGGCGGTTTCTCGGTGGACGCGCTGGCCACCCGGATCGAGGACGCCGACGCCAAGGTGGTGATCACCGCCGACGGCGGCTACCGCCGGGGCAAGCCGTCCGCGCTGAAGCCGACCGTGGACGAGGCGGTGGCCCGGACCGGGCGCATCGAGCACGTGCTGGTGGTCCGCCGGACCGGCGAGGAGGTCGCCTGGACGGACAAGGACAAGTGGTGGCACGAGACGGTCGAGCAGGCCAGCCCGGAGCACAAGGCGCAGCCGTTCGACTCGGAGCACCCGCTCTTCATCCTCTACACGTCGGGCACCACCGGTAAGCCGAAGGGCATCCTGCACACCACCGGCGGCTACCTGACCCAGACGTCGTACACGCATCACGCGGTCTTCGATCTGAAGCCGGAGACCGACGTCTACTGGTGCACGGCTGACGTCGGCTGGGTGACCGGGCACTCGTACATCGTCTACGGTCCGCTCTCCAACGGCGCGACCCAGGTGATGTACGAGGGCACCCCGGACACCCCGGACCGCGGCCGGTTCTGGCAGATCGTCGACAGGTACAAGGTGTCGATCCTCTACACCGCACCGACCCTGATCCGCACCATGATGAAGTGGGGCGACGACATCCCCGCCGGGTACGACCTGTCGTCTCTGCGGGTCCTCGGCAGCGTCGGCGAGCCGATCAACCCGGAGGCGTGGATCTGGTACCGGCAGCACGTCGGCCGGGAGCGCGCCCCGATCGTGGACACCTGGTGGCAGACCGAGACCGGCGCCATCATGATCTCCCCGCTGCCCGGTGTGACGGCCGCGAAGCCGGGTTCGGCGATGACGGCCCTGCCGGGCATCAGCGCCGACGTGGTCGACGACGAGGCGCGGTCGGTGCCGGACGGTGGTGGCGGTTTCCTGGTGCTGCGTGACCCGTGGCCGTCGATGCTGCGCACGATCTGGGGCGACGACCAGCGGTTCCTGGACACGTACTGGTCGCGGTTCGGGGCCGGCTCGGGTTCCGGCTCCGCGTCCGGTGAGTGGATCTACTTCGCGGGCGATGGGGCGAAGAAGGACGAGGACGGCTCGCTCTGGCTGCTGGGCCGGGTCGACGACGTCATGCTGGTCTCCGGGCACAACATCTCCACCACCGAGGTGGAGTCGGCGCTGGTGTCGCATCCGGCGGTGGCCGAGGCCGCGGTGGTCGGTGCGACCGACGCGACCACCGGTCAGGCGATCGTCGCGTTCACCATCCCGCGTGGCAATGTGGACACCTCGGGCGATGCGGGCGAAGCGCTGATCAAGGACCTGCGCAACCACGTGGCCAAGACGCTCGGGCCGATCGCCAAGCCGCGTCAGATCATGCTCGTCGCGGAGCTGCCGAAGACCCGCTCCGGCAAGATCATGCGACGGCTGCTGCGTGACGTCGCGGAGAACCGGTCGCTCGGCGACGTGACCACGCTCCAGGACTCGACGGTGATGGACCTGATCTCCTCGGGCCTTCGAACCGCCAAGTCGGAGGACTGACGACAGCTCATAAAGGCTGGTAGCGCTCCTGCGCTACCAGCCTTTGTCGTTTATGCCAGTTTTCGTGATATGGCTGGACCATATCGAATAACCGTTGGTCATCAATATCCTCGACGTTCCCCGAACATCGGCTCGTTTGCATACGTTCACCTCAGTCCCGAACCCCCGGGGCCGTTGGACGCCGGATCCGCACCCCGGAGCCGGCTTCGAAGACGGAGGTAAACGTAGTGCGCAAGGTGGTCGCAGGACTGCTCGGCGCCGTGGTCGTGACCAGCGTCGGGGCGATGGCGCCGACGATGGCCGTGGCCGCGCCGCCAGTCGATCCAGCCCTGACGGTGTCGGCCGGCGAAGCCACACCGCACGACGACGACCTGCCGAACCCGCTCGAGGAGAAGCGCCGGTCGCTACGTGAGCAGGCGGTCAGCCAGGTTCTCAGCGGCGAGTCCGAGGTGGAGACCCGCCACGGCAGCAAGGTCGTCAACCTGGGCAGGTCGCACGGCCGGTTCGGCAAGAACCAGTACGTCGAACTGGGCCGCGAGCGGACCGACCGGATCTTCGTGATCCTGGCCGAGTTCGGCGACGAGCGGCACCCCGACTTCCCGGACAAGGACACCACGACCGCGTACGCGGGCCCGTCGACCTTCGAAGGGCCGCTGCACAACGTCATCCCGGCACCGGACCGCTCGGTGGACAACTCCACGATCTGGCGGTCCGACTACTCGCAGGAGTACTACCGGAACCTGTACTTCGGTAAGGGCGCGGGCGTCGAGTCGGTCAAGACCTACTTCGAGACCCAGTCCTCCGGGCGCTACAGCGTCGACGGCGAGGTCACCGACTGGGTGAAGGTCAAGTACAACGAGGCGCGGTACGGCCGGTCGCACGACAACCCGAACGACGCGAACGGCAACGACCCCGCGGTGTGCAGCGGCAGCAACTGCACGAACGTGTGGGAGCTGGTCAAGGACGCCGCCAACCAGTGGGTCGCCGACCAGAAGGCCGCCGGGAAGACCGACGCCGAGATCGCCGCCGACATGAAGCCGTTCGACCAGTACGACCGCTACGACTTCGACGGCGACGGTGACTTCAACGAGGCCGACGGCTACATCGACCACTTCCAGATCGTGCACTCCGGCGGCGACCAGGCCGACGGCGACCCCTACCAGGGTGAGGACGCGATCTGGAGTCACCGCTGGTACGCGTACAACAACGTGGCGGGCGGCCCGTCCTACAACCGGGCCGGTGGCACCCAGATCGGCGGCACCGGCATCTGGATCGGCGACTACACGATCCAGCCGGAGAACGGCGGCCTGAGCGTCTTCGTCCACGAGTACGGCCACGACCTGGGCCTGCCGGACGACTACGACACCAGCGGCGGGGGCGACAACAACAGCGAGCACTGGACGCTGATGGCGCAGAGCCGCCTGAGCGCCAAGAAGGATCAGGGCATCGGCACCCGGCCGGGCGACCTGGGCGCCTGGAACAAGCTGCAGCTCGGCTGGCTGAACTACGAGCTGGTCAAGGCCGGCACGAAGAAGGTCGTCCAGCTCGGCCCGGAGGAGTACAACACCAAGAAGAAACAGGCCCTGGTGGTGGAGCTCCCGGAGAAGCCGGTGACGTTCGATGCCGGAGCGCCGTACGCCGGGGAGAAGCAGTACTTCTCCGGCAACTCCGACGAGCTGAACAACACCATGACGCGGGAGATCGACCTCACCGGCAAGACCACCGCGAGCCTGTCGCTCAAGGGCCGGTACACGATCGAACTGGACTACGACTACCTGTACTTCGAGGCGTCGGCCGACGGCACCGACTGGACCCCGCTGTCCGGCACGGCGGCCGGTGTCCCGTTCACCGCGCTGACCGGTTACTCCGAGGGCAAGTGGGTCGACATCTCGGTGCCGCTGGACGCGTACGCCGGCAAGAAGATCTTCTTCCGGCTGCGTTACGCCACCGACACGGCGGTCTCCGAGGGCGGCTTCTACGGTGACGACCTCACCGTCACCGCCGACGGCGCGGCGATCCTCACCGACGGGGCCGAGACCGCCGGCGGCTGGACGCTCAACGGCTTCGAGGCGGTCGCCTCCACCTACCTCAAGTACTTCCCGAACTACTACATCGCCGGGTACCGCAGCTACACGTCCTACGACAGGTACCTGGAGACCGGGCCGTACAACTTCGGCTTCCTCAACACGAAGCCGGACTGGGTGGAGCACTACAACTACCAGCAGGGCCTGCTCATCTCGTACTGGGACACCTCGCAGGCGGACAACAACACCAACGAACACCCGGGTGAAGGTCGCAACCTGTACATCGACGCGCACCCGAAGCCGTTCCTGAACCCGAACGGGGTCCCGTGGCGGTCCCGGGTCCAGGTGTACGACGCCCCGTTCGGCTTCTACCCGACCGACGGTATGAAGCTGCACCTCAACGGCGTCGAGTCGGTGGTCAAGCCGCTGCCCGGCAACCCGGTCTTCAACGACAAGGACAAGTACTACTACGAGGAGCTGCCGAACCACGGCGTCAAGCTCCCCGCGGCCGGTGTGAAGATCGCGGTGCTGAGCCAGGCCGGCACGTCGATGACGGTCGCCGTCCTCTGATCTCACGGCAACACGCGGCGCCCGGGTCCAGCGGCCCGGGCGCCGTCCCACGTTCGGGAACCGATCGACCCGGCGTTTCGTCCTACCTTCGACACCGTACGCGGGAAGGATTCAGTCATGCGCGCACGTACCCCGTACCGGATCGGTTGGGCTTTGACGGCCGTGGCGATCGTCGCCGGTTGCGCCTCCTCCCCGTCTTCCGGCACTCAGCCGGCGTCCTCCCTGCCATCGGTCTCGCCGGATGTCTCCTCCGTTCCGGTCTCGCCCGAGCCGTCGGAGACGACGCCGGCGGCCCCGCCGGAAAAGCCACTGCCGACGATCACCACGACGGAGAAGCCGCCGAAGGAGCCGACCGATCAACAGCCGAACACCGGCTGGGTGGCCGGAATGGTCACTCGTGGGGGTAAAGGTCCGTGCTACGGCATGATCGCCGATGACGGTCAGCGGTACGCGCTCTACTCCACCGGGGGCATCGAGCTCGCCAAGGGCGACCGGATAAACGCGCACCTGGAGACCACCATGCTGCGCATCTACTGCGGTCCCGGCACTCTCATGGCGATGACCGAGGTCAAACAGATCAAATGATCACGGTGTGGTTCGATTTCGCCGCCGCTCGGCATCGTGCGCGACAGCGGCGCATAGGCTGACGGCATGGGCGGTCGGGTGGACGAGTCGTGCGTGCTGACCGAGGGACCGTGGAAGCACCGGTTCGTCGGTGCGAACGGCAGCCGGTTCCACGTCGCCGAGGTCGGCGCCGGCCCGCTCGTGCTCTTCCTGCACGGCTTCCCCGAGTTCTGGTGGGCCTGGCACGACATCATGATCCGCGTCGCGGACGCCGGCTTCCGGGCCGCCGCCATCGATCTGCGTGGTTACGGCGCGAGCGACAAACCACCCCGGGGGTACGACGGCTACACGATGGCCGCCGACGTCACCGGCCTGATCCGGGCCCTCGGCGAGCGGTCGGCGACGGTGGTCGGCGCGGGCGCGGGCGGCATGATCGGCTGGGCGGCGGCCTCGTTCCACCCGAAACTGGTCAACCGGCTCGTGGTGCTCGGTGCGGCGCATCCGCTGCGGTTGCGGGCCGCTCTCTTCGCCGACCCCCGCGGCCAGTTCGCCGCGTCGTCGCCCGTCCTGCGCTTTCAGGTGCCCCGCTTCGAACATGTGCTGACCCGCGACGACGCCGCCCTGGTCGGCGAGCTGATGTCCCAGTGGTCCAGCCCGCGATGGCGGGACACACCGGAGTTCACGGAGTACACGGCACGCTGCCGGGAGGCGATGCGGATCCCGCAGGCGTCGTTCTGCGCGCTGGAGGCGTACCGGTGGGTGGCCCGCAGCGCTCTGCGGCTCCAGGGATACCGCTTCGTGAAGCTCATGCAGCGCCCGTCGAGTGTCCCCACCCTGCAACTGCACGGTGAGGTGGACACCGCCGTGCTGCCCCGGACCGCACAGGGTTCGGGACGCTACGTGACCGCGCCGTACGAGTGGCGGCTGATTCCGGAGGCCGGGCACTTCCTTCATCAGGAAGCACCCGACGTGGTCACCGGCGAGATCCTGCGGTGGCTGAAGACCCCGGCCTGAGCAGCCCCTTACGGTCCTCTTAAATGATCATTAAGGAACCGGTCAAGTCCGCTTCGTGTCGCTTAATCTCACGGGCATTGCGGTGGTATCGCTCCCAGAGACATCACTGACCGTAGCCGATTGCGCCCGGCCGGCGCTGACCAACACCCGTCCCCACAGATCTGCCGGCAACCCCCGAACGACCCCCGCCGGCTCAGATCTCCGAGTGCCGGCTCCGGCACTCGGCAGACCGCCGCCGCTTCCCACCCCCCACCCGGAAGCGGCGGCCGGTCCCCACCGTCCGAACCGAACCCCGGCGGCCATTTCCCCTTCTCTCCTCGCGGTCGCCGGAGAACCGGAACGGACAAAGGGCTCCCCGCCACCAGGCGGGGAGCCCTTCTCCTGCTTGTCGTCAGCGCCTCAGATGCGGTGCTCGTAACGGTCACGGACCTCGTTGACCGGGGCCCAGCCCTGGTAGACGCCGTAGTCGAACTCCTCGAGACCCAGACGGCGGGCCACCGGGGCACGACCGCCGGTGTACTCCAGTCGCAGCCAGTTGTCCGCCTCGGCCAGGACGACGAACGGCTCACCCCGCCACGTGCAGAGGGTCCGGACGTACGACATCTCGTCATACTCCTCCGGCTCCAGGACCCGGACGTAACGACCCGGCTTGACCTCCTCGAAGCCGTCCGCCGGGGTGGTGCTGTAGATCCGGACCCGGTCGCCGTCCGGAGCCGCGTCATACTCCTGGCCCTGCCAGCTGACCACGTAGCCGTCGCGCATCACTGCTCACCCACCCGGCGCCACAGCGGGCCGTCCGCGTCGAAGATCGCCATCATCCGCTCGTTGCCGTCCGCGTCGATGCTCCACAACTGCGCGCCGTGCGGCAGCCGGACGCTGTCCACCTTGAATTCGGCGATGACGTCACGGCCCTCACCGGGCGCGAACCCGTTGCCGCGGAACGGGGGACGCTCGATCACCCAGCCGTCCATCGCGCGCAGAGCCTGCTCGTTCTGTCCGCCGTACGGAATCCGGTAGAGACTCGGCCGGTACGCCGGCCAGCGCAACACGAACGCCTCCTCGGCGCCCGGCTGGAACGGGGACGCGTCGTAATACAGCCCGAGAGCGCTGAACAGCTCCCCCGGCGTCCGCAGATGCTCGACCTCGGACGCCCGGTGCACGAAACCGGCCACCCGGTCGTAGCCGCGGTCCAGGTAGTAGTCGACCTGTTCAGCCGAAATGGTCTTCTGCATGACGGTGGCCTGCTGCGCCTCATCGCTGGCGGGCTCCGGAGCGGGCACCGGATCGGCCAGAGCCTCGGAGACCGGGCCCTCCACGGGCTCGGAACCGAGACCGGCCTCGGTGGCCCAGTTCGCCAGCGCGATGATCTGGGCGCCCGGGTACTTGGCCCCGACCGGCGTGCCCGGGTTCACCGCGAACGACCAGGCCGGATCCGGCCAGTTACGGATCAGCTCGTAGAACCGGACCCCGACCGTGCGGGTCGGCTCGCCGAAGTGCTCCGACAGCCGGTCCTTGCTGGTGAAGACGATCAGGTAACGCTCGCCCTCCACCTCCTCCGGCAGGAAGGCGAAACCCGACTCGCCGGGCGCGCTCCCCGGGCGGGAATGGCTGGCGACCGGCACCAGGACCTTGGCGAGCAGCAGCGTCGACAGGAACACGTCGTTGTTGCCGGTGTCCGCGGCGTCCTGCAACTCGCGCTCGACGTCGTTCGCCGGAACGAACTCGGCGGCGGCCGGACCGCGCGCGCCCGTCGCCGAACCCGTGACACCCATGTTGGTGGCGCCCGGCGGGGTGTAGCCGACCGTCGAGACGGGCAGCACCTGCGTCGCGAAGGCCTGCGTGGCGTAGGCGGAGGCCGGGCTGCCCTGAGGCGGCAGACCGTAGGCGACCGGGCCGGGAACCGACGGGGCGGGCGGTCCGGAGACCGTCGCCGGGTAGCCGCCGGCCGGAACCGCGGAACCTTGACCCATCCGGTCGAATCCCGCTGGCGCCGGAGGCGAGTAGGCCCGGTCGATGCCGGGAGAACCGGGGATCACCGGCGGCATCAGATTCGTCTTTGTCGTGGCCGCGGGATGCTCGCCGGGAACGGACGGCGCGGGCGTGATGGAGGGCGCCGGGCCCGAGGGTCCGAAGCGGTCCGCGGCCGGCGGCGGTGCCGCCCTGTCCCAGGGGCCCGGGACGGGCGGCTCGGTCACCGGGGTACGGCTCGCGCCGAGCGCCTGCGCGGCGGCTGCCATCGAGGCCGGGCGCTCGGACGGGGGCGTGACCTGGCGGCGCGGCAGTCCACCGGGCCCACCGAGAGCGGGAGAAGCGGGCTCCGGCGCCGACGGGCTGACCGGGCGCGCACCGAAGGCCCCGGGCGCCGACGGGCTGATCGGCTGGGCGCTCTCGGCGGAGCCTGCCGGACCGAACCCGGGTGTCGCCGAGTCCCGGCCGGCCCCGGGCATCCCCGGCCCGTAGCCACTCGCATCCGGGCCGAACCCGGAACCGGACGCCGCGGGACCGAACCCAGGCCGGGAGCCTGCCGGACCGGCGCCGGAAACGGATGAGACGGGACCCGCCCCGGAGCCGGGCGGACTGGAGACCGACCCGGCACTTGCCGGGCCGAACCCGGAAGCACCCTGCCCGTAGCCCGAAGCGCCCGAGCCCGGGCCGAAGCCGGGTGCGGGCGAACCCGGAACGGGCGAGCCCGACGGACCTGGGCCGAAGCCGGAGCCGCCCGAGCCGGAGGAGTCCGGGCCGAAGCCCCGAGCGGATGCACCCGAATCAGGAACGGCTCCGGCGGAGCCGGTGCCAGGGCCGGGTGCCGGTGATCCCGGGACCGGGCCGGTGGGCGCGGACGGGCCGAAGCCGGCCGCCGGGGCGGGGCCACCGGCAGGCGGGGCCGGGCGAAGTGGAGGCGGTGTGGAAGCGGGCGGGGCGGACGCCGGCCGCCCGGCATTACTCACATTCTTCGCGGAGGGGACGAATCCAGCCATGCTCGACATGGAACCGCCACCAGCCGACTGGCCGGGCTGACGCCGTGGAAGCGCGGGACCCCCGAGCGGGGCACCTGACGAGGGGGCACTGAGCGGGGCGCCCGCGGGCGGCCCGCTGTTCGGCGGTGCGCTCGCGGGAAGGGCGCTGCCGGACGGCCGCGTGCCGGTGTTCTCGGCCCAGCTCGGATTGATCTGCGCCTCGGCCGGGTCATACGGCGCGACGTGCTCGGGCACCGGTGGCGTGTTGGCCATCGGGGTGCGCACCGGCAACGGCGCGTTCAGATCCTGCAGTGGCCCGCGAGGGTCCTCGGCGGGGCTGAACGGCATCCCTGGCCGCTCCCACCCGGGCGTGGCCATGCCCGCCCCGGTGCCGCCCCGGCCCGAAGCCGGAACGCCGGAGGCGGGAACCGCCGACGCCGGCGCGAGACCGGGCGGAACGGAACGGGGGCCTGCCGGGCTCTGCGGCACCGCGCCGGGAACCGGGGGCACCGGATAGGCCGCGGGTGCGGGCGGAGCCGGGTAGGCGGCCGGAGATCGGTGGTCCGCGGGAGCCGAAGGCTGATAGCCGGGCGGAACGGGCGGAGTCTGATAGGCCGGTGAGGCAGCCGGCGGCGTGCCGGCGGGACTGCGTACCGGCAGGCCGCTGGGCGCGGTACCACTGGGTGTGCGCACCGGGAGGCCACCGGGCCCGACCGGCGGCTGGGCCGGCGGGGGCGGCTGTGCGCCTCCGATGGTGCCCACCGGCGGAATCGGGGCCACCGCGGGCGCCACCGGAACCGGGGCGGGAGCCGGCGCCGGGTCATATGTCGGCCCACCGGCCGCGTTCTCCCCGGCCCGGCTCGCCGCCAGCGCTGCCGCGCCGATCTCCTGGATCTTCGAGGTGGTGTGCGCCTCCCGCCCGGGACCCCGGGTGGGCAGCCGCAGATCACCACGGGCGAGCTGGGCCACGAACCAGGCCGGCAGGTATCCCTCGATCGGCAGGCCGGGGTTGACCGCCAGCCACCATTCGAGGTTGGGCCAGGTGTTGGCCAACTCGGAATACGGCACCCGCCGCGCCGAGCCGGTGTAGTCGGCGAGGCAGGCACGCAACGAGGCGTTCGACGTGAACGCCAGCACGTGGGTGCGCCCTCCGGTGCTCCACGTGCCCCAGCCGAGCGGGGCCAGGCCGGCCAGCACGTCGGCGGAGACCGGTAACAGGAGGTCGACCCCGGCGAGAATACGGAAGTAGGACTCCTGGTCATCGGTGCGCAACGCATCGCGCATCGCGACCTCGGCGTCCGTAGCCGGTTCCCACTCGGACACGTCCACCCTCTCCCCACGCGTGCCAACGAGCCAACTCAACGCGTATAACCTACAAGGTCAGGCCACAATCACAATGGGCGGCGGCATGCTGACAGGCAGGTCGCAACATCGACACGCCGGGGACGAGACGACCCAGGCCTCACGAGCGCCGCTCGATCGCTTGCCGCGATCGGCCGACAACCGATGGTAACCGCGAGAGCGGGGCAGACCATTACGCGAATGGGCGACCCCGACAGCTCACTGGAACCGCTGGGTCGCCGCCCGCTCGGTGTCGAGGTAGTCGTTGCACGACTGGTCCACGGCGCCCCGGATCTGCCGCAGGATGTTCGACAGGTCCTCGGAGGCCTGCCGCCACCGGGCCTGGCGCTCCGCATAGGCCTCCTGGGCCGAACCCTCCCAGGTCTGGACCAGTGGGCCCGCGTCGCGCTCGAGCTGGTCGAGGTTCGACCGCAACGTGTTCAGCGCCTTCTCGATGTCGGCGCCGGCCTGCTGAAGCGCGCCGAAGTTGACGAGCAGAAGACCGTCATTCATGGGTTTCCTCCGATCGATCAGAGCGGCAGAGTGAACGTGCCGCCGGTCTGGCTGACCCGGGACGCGGCCTCACTGTCGGCGGCGTCGTAACTGGTGCCGGACGAGCGGATCGCCTCGGCGGTCTCGGCGAGCGCGTTGTTGAGACTCTTCAGATCCGCCGCGTACTGCGACTTGACCTGCTCGAACGCGTTCGCGCCCATACCCTTCCACGCACCGCTGAGAACCGACAACTCGGACATCAGTGTGCTCAGCATGCTTTGCAGTGCGGTGTTCGTCTCGTCGAACTTGGTGGCGGTACTCGCCATCACCGCGGCTTCGGCTTGCGTCTGCGCCATCGGACGTCACTCCTCCCGTTATGAATCCGACTTGGACCAACGCTTCATCGACGTGGGCCACTAGGCTAGCCGCCCGCGGCCTGGACCGGGGCCCGCCGTGAACGACATCCGCGACGACGTTAGCCGCCCGGAGCGAGACACGGCAGTCCTGGTTACGAACCTGTGGACAACTACGTGATCGTTTCAGGGCCTGTGGACGAGCCCCGAACCGGACATCGCGCTGCCCTACGATATGGGCCGCGCATGAACGACGGAGAGGGGCGGGTCGTGAGCACCGATGTCGCGGTCCCCGTGACCGAGTCCCTGGTTCGCCCCCGGCGGCGTGGCCACCGGCTCGGCGCGGGCCCGGAGCAGATCGTGGTCACCCAGGTCGCGGCGGTGCTGCTGCTGGCCGGCTTCGCCGCCGGCGGGGTGGCGATGGTGCCCGCCGTGGCCGCCGCGGCCGCTCTGCTGGCGCTGACCTGGCTGCGTCTTCGTGGCCGGTGGGCGTTCGAGTGGCTGGGCGTCGCGATGCGGTTCGCGAGCCGCCGCCGGAGCGCCCCGATCGACAGCACCACCGCGCTGCTGGCCTATGCGGCGCCCCGGGTCCGCCCGGCGACGCTGGACCTGCCGGGCGAGCCGGCCGCGGCCCTGGCCGACGACGCCGGCCTCACCGTCATGATCGAGCTCGGTGACCCGGCCGACGAGGCGTCGCCGATCCCGTCCTTCGCGACAGTGCTCCAGGCCACCGGGCGGGACGGGGTTGCCAGCAAGGATCAGCCGGTCGTGCGGGTGCAACTGGTGCTGAGCGCGGTCTCTGCGCCGACCGCCGGGTCCGGCACCGGCCCGCCGCAGAGCTCGTACCGGACTCTTGCCGAGGGCAGCTCGCTCGGCCACCTGCGTGCGGTGCTCGCGCTGCGCGTCTCACGGGCCGGCGGCTGGTCCGAGGAGGAGCTGCATCGCGGTCTGGCCGGCGTCACCCGCCGGGTGACCCGCCGCCTCGGCGCGAGCCGGGCCAGGCCGCTGGGTGAGGTGGCTGCCCTACGTGCGATCGCCGACCTGGCGAACACCGACGCTTCCGGCGGTCCCGGCCCGGCCCAGGAGAGCTGGACCGGGTTGCGGCTCGGCGGCCTGCTCCAGGCGACGTTCCGCTGCCGGCCGCCGGCCGGCCACGACCTGTCCGGCGCGCTGATCACCCGCATCCTGCACCTGCCCGCCGCGGCGACCACGGTGTCGTTGACGGCGACCGCCCTGCTGGTCCGACTCGCCGCTCCGGACGCCCCGAGTCTGGAGGCCGCCGGCCGGGCGCTGCGCACCCTGCTGGCGGCCGAGCGGATCAGGCTCCGCAGGTGGGACGGCGCGCACCTGCCGGGTCTGGCCGCGACGTTGCCGTTCGGCGGGCCGGCGCCGGACGGACCGGCGTTCGGTGTTCCGGAGGTGCCGATCAGCCCGGCCGGGCTGATGGTCGGGCGCAACCGGCACGGCGGCCCGGTGCTGGTCCGGCTGTTCCGTCCGGAGCCGACCAGGGCCCTGCTCGTGGGCGGTCTGGGTGGGGCGCAGATACTCGCGTTCCGGGCCATGGCGACCGGTGCCCGGGTGCAGGTCCGCACGACTCGACCACACAGCTGGGAGCCGTTCGCCCGGGGCGCGGCCGTGCCCGGCGAGTCGATCACGATTCTTTCGCCCGGCAGTCCGTTCGAGGCGCCGGCCGGATCGGTGCGGCATCCGGTGCTCACCATCCTCGACACCGGCGCGACGACGGCCGGCCGGGAGCCGTCCCGGGAAGGCGGCTGGCAGACGACGCTGGTGTTCCGGGACGAGTTCGGAGCGGCGGACGTGCCGCACGCCACCGAGGCCGACGTGGTGGTGCTCCAGCCGATGCTCCCGGCCGAAGCGACCCTGCTCGGCAGCGCGCTCGGGCTCGGTGACACCACGCCGTACCTCACCCGGATGCGGGCCGACATGATCGCGGTGGTGAACCGGCGGGCGGTCCGCTGGGCCACCCTCTCGCAGACGCCCATCGAGCAGTCCCTGATCGGACCACCGGCACGGTATCAACCTGCCGGGTGACACCCCTCGGGCATGGATCTCGAAAAGATCGCGAGTTGCCGTATCCACAGGTGGATCACGCATGGCACGATCGCACGCCATGGGCATCCTCATTCGGCTGGTGATCACCGCCGTTTCGCTGTGGATCGCGACCCTGGTGATCGACGGCATTCAGCTGACGGCCGATACCGCCGCGGCCAAGGCGGGCACGCTTCTCGCCGTCGCGGTGATCTTCGGCCTGATCAACGCGATTCTGCGGCCGATCATCAAGACCATCGGCTGCGGGCTGTACGTTCTCACGCTCGGTCTGGTCGCGATCATCGTCAACGGTCTGCTGCTTCTGCTCACCAGTTGGGTCGCCGGCCGTCTCGACCTGGGCTTCCACGTCGACGGGGTGGTCGCCGCGATCCTCGGCGCGCTGCTGGTCGGTGTCGTGAGCTGGGCGCTGAACATGCTCGTCCCGGACGGCGACGACTGATCGCGGTCTCCGCCCACGAGCGCCGGACCGGCCTCGTGACCTGGTTCATATGCAAGGACCGCTGAGTCCCCCCGCCCTTACCGTGGGGGGATGAGCGACGAGCGGCGCGGATATCTGTACGGGCTCACGGCGTACGTGATATGGGGTTTCTTCCCCATCTACTTCAAGCTGCTCCGCCCGTCCCCGCCGCTGGAGATCCTGGCCCACCGGGTGCTGTGGTCGGTCGTCTTCGTGGCGCTGCTGCTCACCGTGATGCGGAACTGGCGTTTCCTGGGCCGCCTGCTGCGGACCCCGCGCCTGCTCGGCGGGATCGCCCTGGCCTCGGTGCTGATCGGCGTCAACTGGGGCACCTACATCTACGGCGTCAACTCGTCGCGGGTCGTGGAGACGGCGCTCGGCTACTTCATCACACCGCTGCTGGTCATCCTGCTGGGCGTGACCGTGCTGCGGGAGCGGCTCCGGGCCCTGCAGTGGGTGGCGGTGGGGATCGGTGTCCTGGCGGTGGCCATCCTGACCGTGGACTACGGGCGGCTGCCGTACATCGCGCTCACCCTGGCCGCGTCGTTCGGCTGCTACGGCCTGATCAAGAAGCGGATGTCGCTGCCGCCCGCGGAGGGCCTGTTCGTCGAGTCGGCCGTTCTGGCGTTGCCCGCGCTGGCTTTCCTCACCTGGCTCAACCTGTCCGGGGAGGCGGAGTTCGGGCACGTGTCGGCTCTGCACACGGTGCTGATGCTGTTCGCGGGGGTGGCGACCGCGGTGCCGCTGCTGCTGTTCGCGGCGGCGGCGAACCGGGTGCCGCTGGTCGGTCTCGGCATTCTTCAATATGTGGCGCCGATCCTGCAGCTCGCGGTCGGCCTGCTGATCTACCACGAACCGATGCCGCCGGCCCGGCTCGCCGGATTCGGCCTGGTCTGGCTGGCTCTGATGATCTTCACGGCGGACGGCATCCGCGGCGCCCGGGCCACGGCCCGGAACCGCGCGGCAGCCGTCCGCGAGGCTGCGACCCTGCCGGCCCGGCCGTAACGATCAGCAAAGACGGCCCGGCGGGCAACGGTCAGCGAGGCGGCTCGTACGCCAGCATCACCTTGCCGTCGTAGCGGACCAGCTCCAATCGCGACAGACTCCCGTGCGCGAAGTGCGTGGCGGCCGGCAGCAGGAACTCCGCTCCCGGCTGCGCCAGCCACGACCCCAGCTGCTCGGTCTGCTCGTCCGGCCCGTACGCGATGAGCCGGAACGTGTAGGGCTTGGCCGTCTTGCTGTAGGAGCACTCCATCTCCACCCGGCTCCCACTGGGCGTGCTGGTGATCCGTACCGTGGCGGTGATCGGCGTGAGGTCGTCGACCGGCGTCATGGCGATGGCCGGCCCGGGTGGCGGCGCGGTGGGTGAGGAGTCCCGCAGCCCCCAGAAGGCGAGCCCGCCCCCGATCATCAGCACGAGCACGAGTGCCACAGCGGTGCTGAGGAGCCGCCGGGTAAGTGCCCGTACCCGGGGTTCCGGACGCGGCGCGGGGCGGGCCGGCGCCGACAGGCTGGGGTCCAGCAGGCGGGCGAAGTCTTCCGCGTCCAGCCGGTCGAGCATGTCCGGAACCTGGGCGAGGCCGGCCACCGCTTCCCGGCAGAACGAGCATGTCGCCAGGTGGCGTTCATACGCGGCACGTTCGATCGGCGACAGGGCGCCGAGGACGTAGGCGGCGTCGTCGTGCCCGTCCTCGCATCGCATCCGTACCGCCTCCCACCGGGTTGCTGTTCCCGGTTTGTGGTACGCGGCATCGGGCGTGAAGGTTCAACGAAGCCTTAAACCCCCACCTCAAGCCGTGGCGGCCCGAATCCGGAGAGCGATCACCCGTTCAGGCGGTTGCGGACTCGCCCCCGGACAGGGCTTCGGCCACGTTGCGGGCGGCGGCGGTGAGTTTGGCCCGCACCACACGGGCCGAGGTGAGCATCTCGGCGGCGGGCATCGAGCAGGCGAGCACGAGGCGGCGCTCCATGTCCCGGTCGGCGACCACGACGACGGCGGCGGATGCCAGACCTTGCCGGAACTGACCCATCTCGATCTGCATGCCGCGTCGCTCACCGGCGGCCAGATCGGCTTCCAGTGCCTCGGGTGTGGTGAGGGTGGCCGGGGTGAAGGCCCGCATCCCATAGTCGCGCAGGTAGCGGGACCGCTGGTCGGGGGTGAGCGTGGCGAGGAGCGCCTTGCCGAGTGCGGTGGCGTGGCCGCCCTCGTCGAAGCCGGGTGCCACCTCGTCCATGAACGGGGACCGGGCGCCTTCGGCGGACGCGGTGACGGCTATCCGTCCGCCGACGAACCGGCCGAGGTAGTGGCTGTATCCACTGTCGACGGCGGCCCGGCGCAGCGCTTCACCGACGGCGGGCGGGCCGCGGAAGGCGGAGACCAGCTCCCGATATCGATCAGCGATCTCGAGGCCGACGATGTAGGTGCCGTCCTCACGGCGGATCACGTAGCCCTCGTAGGCCAGTGTCCGCACGAGGTGATAGGTCGTCGCGACGGTCAGCTCGCACCTGCGGGCGATCTGCTTCACGGTCAGCCCTCGTGGAGCCCGCCCCACCGACTCCAGCACACGCAGGGCACGCGAAACGCTCCGGATGAGATCTGACGGCTCCGCTAGGGGGTCACGCACAGCTACCTCCGAAACCAGGGACTTACACCATATGAAGAAACGTCCGTCGACGGAATGCCAAATGCGTGTGGATCACGATCGATCTTCACAGCGGGTGTGATCAATGGGACTGTCCGCATCCGGACGACCCCGGTACGGCATTAATACGAGAGGCCGGATACGCCCGTCTCGAACCGCTTCCACCAGCAAAAAAGCCGGCGCCGCACGAGGCGGCGCCGGCTTTGCAGCGAAGAATGGAGATCAACCGGTACGGTCGGCGATGAAGTCGCAGAGGGACTCCATGGTCCGCTTCGGCTCGCCGTCGGGCAGCGGAGCCAGCCGCGCCCGGGCCTCCTCGGCGTAGCTGCGGACCGTTTCCCGCGCCCGTTTCATCGCCGCCGACTCCCGCAGCAGGGTCAGCGCCTCCGCGTGCAGCGCCTCGTCGGTGATCGGGCCGGCAGCCAGCAGCTCGCGCAGCCGGACCGCCGACGCGTCGGTGTCGTCACCGGCCATTGCATACAGCACCGGAAGGGTCGGGATGCCCTCACGCAGGTCGGTGCCGGGCGTCTTGCCGGACTGCACCGACTCGCTGGCGATGTCGAGCAGGTCGTCGGAGAGCTGGAAGGCGATCCCGATCGAATCGCCGTACCCGGCGAGAGCCTCCACGAACTCCGGCCGGGCACCGGAGAACAGGCCACCGAACCGGGCCGAGGTGGAGATGAGCGACGCCGTCTTCTCGGTGATCACATAGAGGTAGTGCTCGATCGGGTCGGTGCCCCGCGGCCCCACCGTCTCGGCGATCTGGCCGTGCACCAGGCGGGCGAACGTCCGCGCCTGGAGGTGCACCGCCTCGGTGCCGAGGCTCGCCGCCAGATCGGCGGCCTGCGCGAAGAGGTAGTCGCCGACCAGAATGGCCACCGAGTTGTCCCAGCGCGCGTTGGCGCTGGGCGCGCTGCGGCGCACGGCCGCCTCGTCCATCACGTCGTCGTGGTAGAGCGTCGCGAGATGGGTCAACTCGACCACGTTGGCCGCGTCGACGATCTGCGGCGCCGTCGGGTCGCCGAACTGCGCCCCGAGAGCGACGAGCAACGGCCGGAACCGCTTGCCGCCCGCGTCGGCCAGATGCCGGGCCGCCTCGGCCACCAACGGGTCGGCGCTTGACACATGGGCTCGGAGCGCCTCCTCCACAGCGGCCAGAGTCGCCGACACCGACTCGTCCATTGCGGGATCGACGTCGAGGCCCAGCGATGACAACACCATTTCGCGAGGGCTCAGATCACCGGTGCTCACCACGCTTTCACGATGCCATACCCGCTATCCGGTTTCTGTCCCAGGGTGGCACGCGACAAGATCAAAAATCCGACAGCCGGGGTACGGGCGACGAAGCCCCACCGACACGGCGCCGATCGCCCGGCACGCGTGGCAGGACTCGGCCGGTCCAGGTAGGCCTGCGAGCACGGCCACCGTGGCACGGGCCGGCCCCTGCGGAGTGCTCCAGAGCGCCGCTGAGCCCCGTGTGGACCTCTTCCGCCGGCCGGATGCCGTACGGCGTACCCGAATCTGTGCGGGGTGTTCCAGAGCCCTGGAGGTGCAGCGCCGCCCGGCCGAAGACGAGAGCCCCGGCCGACGGCCGGGGCTCTCGGGTGCTGATCGGTTTCAGCGGACGAACTGTGACGCTTCCCGGGTCAGATCGATCAGCGGAGCGGGCACCACGCCCAGCGCCACCGTCACGATCACGCCGATCCCCAGCACCGCCGAGGTGAGGAAACCCGGGATCGACACGGCCGGCGTCGACTCGCCCGGCTCGGACAGCCACATCAGCACGACGACCCGCAGGTACGGGAACGCCAGCAGCATGCTGGTGATCACACCGAAGATGACGAGCCAGGACTGCCCACCCTCGACGGCCGCCCCGAAGACCGCGAACTTGCTGGTGAAGCCGCTGGTCAGCGGAATGCCCGCGAAGGTGAGCAGGATGAAGGTGAAGACACCGGCCAGCAGTGGGCTCTTCCGGCCGATGCCGGCCCACCGGGACAGGTGGGTGGCCTCGCCGTCCGCGTCACGCACCAGGCTGATGATCGCGAACGCCGCGAGCACCGAGAACCCGTACGCCACGAGGTAGAACATCGTGCCGCTGAGGCCCTCCTCGTTGAGCGCGAGCACACCCACCATCAGGTAGCCGGCGTTGGCGATCGACGAGTACGCCAGGAGCCGCTTCAGGTCGGTCTGGGTGACCGCCAGGATCGCGCCGACGAACATGGTGAGCACCGCGATCGCCCCGAGGATCGGCTGGAAGTTCCAGCGCACCCCCTCGAACGCGACGTAGAGGATCCGCAGCAGGGCACCGAACGCGGCGACCTTGGTGCAGGCCGCCATGAAGGCGGTGACCGGCGTCGGCGCGCCCTGGTAGACGTCCGGCGTCCACACGTGGAACGGGGCCAGCGCCGCCTTGAAGAGCAGGCCGATCGACACCATCGCCAGGCCCACGTAGAGCAGCACCTCGCTGCGCTGCGGGTTGGCGACCGCCTCGTGCACCACGTCGAGCTGGATGCCGCCCGCGTAGCCGTAGACGAAGGCCACCCCGAACAGGAAGAACGCCGAGGCGTACGAGCCGAGCAGGAAGTACTTGAGCGCGGCCTCCTGACTGAGCAGGCGCCGCCGGCGGGCGAGCGCGCACAGCAGGTAGAGCGGCAGCGAGAAGACCTCCAGCGCCACGAACATGGTGAGCAGGTCGTTCGCCGAGACGAACAGGAGCATGCCGCCGAGTGCGAAGACGGTCAGCGGGTACACCTCGGTGGCGCCGGGGCGGCCACCGGCCTGCTGCATGTCCTTCTGCGAACCGACGGTGATTGCGGCCTGCGAGACGAACGCCCCGCCCTTCTCGATCGAGCGCTCACCGATCAGCATCAGCGACACGCCGCCGAGCACCAGGATCGAGCCCTGAAGGAACAGGGTCGGCCCGTCGACGGCGACCGCGCCGCCGATGGTGACGATCCGGGTGCCGCGCTCCACGATCACGGCGACCAGGGCCGCGACCACGGCGACGAGCGCCAGGCCCAGCTGTACGCCGTTCCGCACCCGCTGCGGGACGAGCACCTCGACGAGGACACCGGCACACGCCGCCCCGAAGAGGATCAGCATGGGCAGCAGTGCCCCGTAGTCGATCGGGGGCAGTTGTAGGGGTTCCATGGTCAGCCGCCCACCTTTCCGCCGGCCTCCACAGCGGGGGCCGGGTCATTCGCGCCGACATCCTGCATCGTCGCCTGCACCGCGGGGTTGATCACGTCGGTGACCGGCTTCGGGTAGAAGCCGAGCACCAGCAGGAGCAGGATCAGCGGCGCCACGACCGCCTTCTCCCGCAGGGTGATGTCCTTGGACATGGCCGGCACCTCGGCGAGCGCCGGGTTGAGCGTGCCCTGGGTGGTCCGCTGGATCATCCACAGCACATACGCCGCGGCCAGCACGATCCCGAGGGTGGCCACCACGGCGTACCCCTTGTGGGTGCTGAACGTGCCGATCAGCACCAGGAACTCGCTGACGAACGGAGCCGTTCCGGGCAGGGCCAGCGAGGCCAGACCGGCGAAGAACAGCACCCCGGCCAGCACCGGAACCAGCTTGCCGGCCCCGCCGAAGTCGCTGACCAGCGCCGATCCGCGCCGGGCCACGAACATGCCGACCACGAGGAACAGCAGGCCGGTGGCCAGACCGTGGTTGACCATGTAGAGCACCGCGCCGGTCCCGGCCTGCGTGGTGAAGGCGAAGATGCCGATGCCGATGAAGCCGAAGTGGGCGATCGACGTGTACGACACCAGCCGCTTCAGGTCGTTCTGTCCGACCGCGAGCAGCGCCGCGTAGATGATGCCGATCACCGCGAGAGCCATGGCGGCCGGGGCGAACCAGCGCGACGCCTCCGGGAAGAGCGAGAGGCAGTAGCGCAGGATGCCGAACGTGCCGACCTTGTCCATCACGCCGACGAGCAGCGCCGCGGCGCCGGCCGGGGCGGCCCCACCGGAGTCGGGCAGCCAGGTGTGGAACGGGAAGAACGGCGCCTTGATCGCGAACGCCACGAAGAAGCCGAGGAACAGCCACCGCGCGGTCTCCTGGTCGATCTGGGCGGTGCCCTTCACCAGCTCGGCGAAGTCGAACGTGTGCCCGCCGAGCGCCCACAACCCCACCACCGAGGCCAGCATGAACAGGCCGCCGACCAGGCTGTAGAGGAAGAACTTGACTGCCGCGTACTGCTTCTGGCCGCTGCCGAACGAGCCGATGATGAAGTACATCGGGATCAGCATGATCTCGAAGAACACGTAGAACAGGAACACGTCCGCCGCGGCGAACACCCCGATCATCGTGAACTCGAAGGACAGCAGCAGCGCGAAGTAGGCGGGCGCCGACCGGGTGCTCTGGTCGACGTCGTGCCAGCTCGCCAGGATGACGATCGGGAACAGGATCGCGATCAGCAGCAGCATGACGAGCGCGATGCCGTCGGCCGCGAAGGTGAGCCGGGCGTCCCAGGACGGGATCCACGCATACGACTCACGGAACTGGAACCGGTCGCCGCCGATGGTGAACGCGCCCCACATGACGGCGCTGAGCACCAGGACGACCAGCGACCAGCCGAGCGCCACGATCTTGGCCAACTGCGCTTTCGTACGCGGAATGAAGGCCACCACCAGGGCCCCCACCAGCGGCAACGCCGTCAGGATGGACAGGAACGGGAAGTCTTTCACGCCAACCACCCCAGCTGGATCGCAAGGAACGCGCCGACCACGAGCATGGCGCCGGTGAGCATGGACAGCGCGTACGAACGAACGAATCCGGTCTGGAGCCGGCGCAGTCTGCCGGACCCACCGCCTACCGCGGCCGCAAGGCCGTTGACCAGTCCGTCGATGCCCTTACCGTCGAGGTAGACGAGCGCCCGGGTGAGGTAGATGCCGGGCCGTTCGAAGACCGCCTCGTTGAACGCGTCGGTGTAGAGGTTGCGCCGCGCCGCGGTGACCAGGACGCCGGCCGGCTGCGGCTCGAGGTCCGTGCCGTTGCGGAAGAGCGACCAGGCCAGGCCCGCGCCGATGATCGTGACCAGCAGCGACAGGATGGTGATCACGGTGTGCGAGAGGACGCCGTGCGCCTCCTCGCCGTGCTCCCCGAGGACGGGGGTCAGCCAGTCCGGCACGCTGGTGCTCATCAGGAAACCGGCGCCGACCGAGCCGATCGCCAGCAGGATCAACGGGATCGTCATGATCGCCGGAGATTCGTGCGGGTGCTTGTTGTCCTCGGTCCAGCGGGCCGGGCCGTGGAAGGTCAGCACGAAGAGCCGGGTCATGTAGAAAGCGGTCAGGCCGGCGCCGATCAGCGCCGCCATCCCGAAGACCCAGGCCTCCCAGACGACCTCACGCTCGAAGGCGGCCGCGATGATCGGCTCCTTGGAGAAGTAGCCGGACAGCGGCGGGATGCCGATGATCGCGAGCCAGCCGGTGCCGAAGGTCAGCCAGGTGATCTTCATGTGCTTCGACAGGCCACCGAACCGCCGGATGTCGACCTGGTCGTGCATCCCGTGCATGACCGAACCGGCCCCGAGGAACATGTTGGCCTTGAAGAACCCGTGCGCCAGCAGGTGCACGATGGCCAGCGCGTACGCCCCGCCGCCGAGCCCGACGCCGAGGAACATGTAGCCGATCTGGCTGACCGTCGACCAGGCCAGGACGCGTTTGATGTCGTCCTTGGCCGCGCCGATGACACAGCCGATCAGCAGGGTCAGCGCGCCGACGCTCACCACGACCAGCTGCAGCGTGGTGTTCGCCGAGAAGATCGGGTTGGACCGGGCGATCAGGTAGACGCCGGCGGTGACCATGGTCGCCGCGTGGATGAGCGCGGAGACCGGGGTCGGGCCCTCCATGGCGTCCGGGAGCCAGGCCTGCAACGGGAACTGGCCGGACTTGCCGCAGGCGCCGAGCAGCAGCAGGATCCCCATGATCAGGATGGTTCCGGCGGCCAGCGAGTCGACACCGCTGAAGACGTCGGAGTACTGGGTGCTGCCCAGCTCCGTGAACATCAGGAAGATGCCGATCGCCAGGCCGGCGTCGCCGACCCGGTTCATCAGGAACGCCTTCTTGCCTGCGGTGGCCGCCGACGGCCGGGTGTACCAGAACGAGATCAGCAGGTAGGACGCCAGACCGACGCCCTCCCAGCCGAAGTACAGCATCACGTAGTTGTTGCCCAGGACCAGCAGCAACATCGCCGAGACGAAGAGGTTGAAGTAGGCGAAGAACTTGCGCCGGCCCGGGTCGTGCTCCATGTACCCGACCGCGTACAGGTGGATCAGCGAACCGACGCCGGTGATCAGCAGGACGAAGACGCCGGCCAGCGGGTCGAAGAGCAGGCCGAAGTCGACGTTCAGCCGGCCGACGACGATGAAGTCCCAGAGGCTGAGCTCAGCCGACCTCTGCGAGGCCTCCAGCCCGGCCAACTTCACAAAGAAGATCAGCCCGAGTACGAACGAGGCCGCCACCGAGGCGACGCCGAGCCAATGGCCCCATCTGTCGGCCCGTTTGCCGAGCAGCAGCAGGATCGCCGCGCTGGCCAGCGGGAGCGCGACGAGCAACCAGATGTTGCTCAGCACTCCCGTCGCCGGGGCGTAAGTGATTTCCACGTCAAGCCCCTTCAGTACTTCAGGAGGTTCGCGTCGTCGACGCTCGCCGAGCGCCGCGTACGGAAGATCGACATGATGATGGCGAGGCCCACCACGACCTCGGCCGCCGCGACGACCATCACGAAGAACGAGATGATCTGGCCGTCCAGGCCGCCGTTGATCCGGCTGAAGGTGACGAGCGCCAGGTTCGCCGCGTTGAGCATCAACTCGATGCACATGAACAGGACGATCGCGTTACGGCGGACGAGCACCCCGGCGGCGCCGATGGTGAAGAGAATCGCCGACAGCACCAAGTAGTAATCAGGTGTCACTTCGCTGACCCCCCTGCGATCCGTTCGCTGCGCTCACTTCTCGGTTCCCTTCGGCGCGGCCTCGGTCGGAGACAGCTCGCGGATCGGGAGGATCGGCGAGATGCTCCGCTCGGCCCCGTTGCCGTCCGGCAGACGACCCGGCGCGGCCACCGACATGGTGTTGGCGTAGACGCCGGGGCCGGGCTTCGGACCGGGGTAGTTGCCCGGACGGAAGCGCTCCTTCATCAGGGTCAGCTGGTCCCGCTTGTCCTCCTTGGCCTTCTCGACGTGCGCCAGGATCATGGCGCCGACCGCGGCGCTGATCAGCAGCGCCGAGGTCACCTCGAAGGCGAAGACGTACTTGGTGAACAGGAGCGAGGCCAGCCCCTCGACGTTGCCGTTCTTGTTGGCCGCGTCCAGGCCCACCGTCGGGTCGCCGCCGAGAGCGCGTGCCAGGGCGGTGCCGATCAGGGCGGCGAAGCCGACGCCCAGCACGATCGCGGCGATCCGCTGGCCCCGCAACGTCTCGATCAGCGAGTCCGACGCGTCCCGGCCGACCAGCATCAGCACGAACAGGAAAAGCATCATGATCGCGCCGGTGTAGACGATGATCTGGACGAAGCCCAGGAACGGCGCCGAGTTGATCACGTAGAAGAACCCGAGGTTCAGCATCGTGACGACCAGCCACAGCGCGGAGTGCACCGCGTTGCGGGCCAGCACCATGCCGAGCGCGCCGATCACCGCGAGGGAGCCGAGGATCCAGAAGGCGACCTGCTCACCGGTGGAGACGGCGGTCATGCCGCACCTCCGGTGGCGTCCTCGGCCTGGTTGGTGGCCCACGGTGCCCGCTCGGCGCCGACCGACGTGCCCGGGTTGGTGAGCGCGCCGACGTAGTAGTCCTTGTCGGTCTCGCCCAGGCGCATCGGGTGCGGCGGCTGCTCCATGCCGGGCAGCAGCGGGGCCAGCAGCTCCTTCTTCGTGAAGATCAGATCCTGCCGGTTGTCCCGGGCCAGTTCGTACTCGTTGCTCATGGTCAGCGAACGGGTCGGGCAGGCCTCGATGCACAGACCGCAGAAAATGCACCGGGCGTAGTTGATCTGGTAGATCTTCGCGTACCGCTCACCCGGCGAGAACCGCTGCTCGTCGGTGTTGTCGCCACCCTCGACGTAGATCGCGTCAGCCGGGCAGGCCCAGGCGCACAGCTCGCAGCCGATGCACTTCTCCAGCCCGTCCGGGTGCCGGTTGAGGATGTGCCGCCCGTGGTAACGCGGCGCCGGCTTCGGCGGGGAGAACGGATAGTCGGTGGTGATCACCTTGCGGAACATGTGCGCGAAGGTCACGCCGAACCCTTTGAAGGAGCCGGTAAACGTGCCCACGTCACACCTCCTTCGTTTCGGGCTCGCCGCCGACGGTGGCGGGGGCGCGTTCGGCCACGGCGCGACGGGCGCGGGGGCTCGGCGGGACCTGGAGGTCCATCGGCGGGACCGGGAAGCTGCCCGGTGGCCGCTGATGCAGCTCTTCCTCGATGGAGAGCTGCTTCGGTTTCTTCGGTGACGGCCAGCCCCAGGCGACGGCCAGGACGAGCACCGCGACGATCGCGGTGGTGGTCCAGCGGGCGGTGTCCGAGATCTGGCCGCTGCGGGCGACCTTGAAGAACGCCAGGAAGAGGATCCACACCAGGTTGACCGGGATGAGGACCTTCCACCCGAAGCGCATGAACTGGTCGTAACGCATCCGGGGGAGCGTGGCCCGCAGCCAGATGAAGCCGAACAGCAGGATCAGCACCTTGCCGAAGAACCAGAGCAGCGGCCAGTAGCCGGAGTTGGCCCCCTCCCAGAACGTGGTGATCGGGGCCGGAGCCCGCCAGCCGCCCAGGAACAGCGTCGTGCAGAACGCCGAGACGGTGATCATGTTGATGTACTCGGCGAGGAAGAACAGCGCGAACTTGAACGACGAGTACTCCGTGTGGAAACCGCCGACCAGCTCGGACTCGGCCTCGGGGAGGTCGAAGGGTGCCCGGTTCGTCTCACCGACGGCCGCGATCATGTAGATGATGAAGCTCGGCAGGAGCTGGACCGCGTACCAGCCGGGGGCGGTCATCTCCATCCCGAAGATCTCCACCGGGTTGCCGGACGCCTGCGCCTTGACGATCTGCGAGGTGCTCATCGTGCCGGCGGTCATGAACACCGCGACGATGGACAGGCCCATCGCGACCTCGTACGAGATCATCTGCGCGCTCGACCGCAGACCGCCGAGCAGCGGGTAGGTCGAACCGGACGCCCAGCCGGCCAGCACCACGCCGTAGACGCTCATCGACGAGCAGGCGAGCAGCACCAGCACCGAGACCGGCACGTCGGTGAGCTGCAGCGCGGTCTGCTGGCCGAACATGTTGACCACGCCGCCGAACGGCATCACCGCGAAGGCGGTGAACGCGGTGGTCGCGGAGATCACCGGAGCGATGAAGTAGACCACCTTGTCGGCGGTCTTCGGGATGATCTCCTCCTTGAACGGCAGCTTCACGCCGTCGGTGAGGCTCTGCAACCAGCCGTTCGGGCCGACCTGGTTGGGGCCCGGCCGGACCGCCATCCGGGCCACGACCTTGCGCTCGTAGTTGATCGTGAAGAGCGTCAGGAGCAGCAGCATCACGAACAAGCCGAACAGCTTGATCAGCGAAATCCACCAGATGTCGTTCTCGAACGTCTCCAGGGTGGGGTCGACGGCGTGTGCCGCCAGCACGAACGAACCGCTCATCGCGCCACCTCCGCTGCGCTCCGGCGTCGCGACGAGCCTTCGACTGTGCTCATGAATCCGCTCGCAAGCTCGCTCATTGCGCCATCTCCTCGGCGAGGATCGGGCCGGGCACCCCGGCGGTCAGCTTGACCACCGCGCCGGAGGTGACGCCGAGACTGCGCCGGACGGTCGAGCCCGGCGAGTTGGTCGGCAGCCACACCACCCGCGGCGGCAGGTCGGTGATCGCGGCCGGCAGCGTGACCGAGCCGCGGACGGTGCTCACCGTGACCAGGTCACCGTCGCCGGCGCCGATCGACTCGGCGAGATCCTTGCCGATCCTGGCCACCGGCGGGCGGGCCGTGCCGGCCAGAACCTCGTCGCCGTCGAGCAGGGAGCCCAGATCGATCAGCTGGTGCCAGGTGGCGAGGATCGCCTCGTCGTCGGCCGGTGAATTGGGCCGGGCCGCCTCGGCGGTGGGCTGGGCCGGGCTCGGCGCCGTGCTGCCGGGCAGGGCGCCCAGCTCACGACGGATCGCCATGACGTCCCCGGTGTTCAGGGTGACGTCGAGCAGGGCGGCGATCGCCTCCAGCACCCGGCCGTCGGTCATCGCCGGGCTCTTCAGCACCGCACCGAACGACCGCAGCCGGCCTTCCCAGTCCATGTAGGTGCCGGCCTTCTCGGCGGCCGGCGCGATCGGCAGGACCACGTCGGCCCGCCGGGTCACGGCACTCTGCCGCATCTCCAGGCTGACCAGGAAGGGCACCGCGTCGAGCGCCTCCTCCGCCAGCCGCGGGTCGGCCAGGTCGGCCGGGTCCACACCGCCGACCAACAGGGCGCCGAGGGTGCCGTCCGCGGCCGCCGCGATGATCCGGTCGACGTCCCGGCCGACCGTCGCCGGCAGCGTGCCCGGCTCTGCCTTCCAGGCCAGCGACAGCTCGGCGCGGGCCGCCGTGTCGGTGACCGGACGGCCACCGGGCAGCAGGTTGGGCAGGCAGCCGGCGTCGATCGCGCCGCGGTCGCCGGCCCGGCGGGGCACCCATGCGAGGCGGGCGCCGCTGCGGGCGGCCAGGGCCGCCGCCGCGCTGAGACCGCCGGGCACGGTGGCGAGCCGCTCGCCCACGATCAGCAGCGAGCCGGGCGCGCTGAGCGCTCCGGCGACGGCCGGATCGGTGCCGAGCAGGTGCGCCTCATCGCCCGGGACGGCCACGACGAGGGCGGCGCCGAGCTTCTCCAGACCCCGGGAGAGGTACGGGGAAACCGCGGTGATCCGGAGCTTGCCCTTCCGGTGGCCCTTGCGCAGCCGCAGGAAGAGGATCGGCGCCTCCTCCTCCGGCTCCAGGCCCACGAGCAGCACCGACGGCGCGTTCTCCACGTCCTCGTAGGTCACTCCGGTGGCCCCGGCGACGTTGGCGGCCAGGAAGTCGGCCTCCTCGGTGGTCCCGGTCGACGATCCGGTGGCACGGACCGGCCGGGCCCGGAAGTCGATGTCGTTGGTGCCGAGGACGGTTCGGGCGAACTTGGCGTACGCGTACGCGTCCTCCACCGTGAGCCGGCCGCCGGGAAGGACCCCGACGCCGCGTTCCCGTGCGGCTTTCAGGCCCTCGGCCGCCGTCAGCAGCGCCTCGCTCCAGGCCGCCTCGCGCAGTTCACCGGTGGCCGCGTCGCGGACCAGCGGTGTCATGATGCGGTCGGTGGCGGCGGCGTAGCGGAAGCCCCAGCGGCCCTTGTCGCAGTTCCACTCCTCGTTGACCGCCGGGTCGTCGCCGGCCAGCCGGCGCAGCACCTTCCCGCGCCGGTGGTCGGTGCGCTGGGCGCAGCCGGAGGCGCAGTGCTCGCAGGCGCTGGGCGTGGAGACCAGGTCGAACGGGCGGGCGCGGAACCGGTACTGCTCGCCGGTGAGCGCCCCGACCGGGCAGATCTGGATGGTGTTGCCGGAGAAGTACGAGTTGAACGGGACGTCACCCTCGCCGTCGCCGACCTGGCCGTCCCCGGTGCCGTCGCCGCCGAAGAAGTCGTCCCGGTAGACGTTGATCTGCTCGCCGGAGGAGCGGTCCATCAGGTCGATGAACTTGTCGCCGGCGATCTCCTCGGAGAACCGGGTGCAGCGCTGGCAGAGCACGCACCGCTCCCGGTCCAGCAGCACCTGGCTGGAGATGTGGATCGGCTTCTCGTACTCCCGTTTGTGCTCCTTGAAGCGGGAGTCCGCCCGGCCGGTGCTCATGGCCTGGTTCTGGAGCGGGCACTCGCCGCCCTTGTCGCAGGTCGGGCAGTCCAGCGGGTGGTTGATCAGGAGCAGCTCCATCACGCCGGCCTGTGCCTTCGCGGCGACCGGCGAGCTGAGCTGGGTCTTGACCACCATGCCCTCGGCCACCGTCTGGGTGCAGGAGGCGACCGGCTTGCGCTGGCCCTCCACCTCGACGAGGCACTGCCGGCAGGCACCGGCGGGGGCGAGCAGCGGGTGGTCGCAGAAGCGCGGGATGGCGATGCCCATCCGCTCCGCCACGCGGATGACCAGCTCACCCTTCGCGGCGGTCACCTCGACACCGTCGATGCTCAGGTTGACGCTGTCGGGCTTCTTCTCTACGTCGGTCATCAGTGCGCTCCAACCAGGGACTTCTCGGACAGCCGCGGGGCGGTCCGGCCCTCGATGTAGTCCAGGTAGTCCTGCCGGAACCACTTCAGCGTCGACACGACCGGCGTGGCCGCGCCGTCGCCGAGGCCACAGAAGGACCGGCCGAAGATGTTGTCCGCGGTGTCCTGGAGGGTGTCCAGGTCGGCGTAGGTGCCCTGGCCGGCGAGGATCCGCCGGTAGGTGCGAACCATCCAGTAGTTGCCTTCACGGCACGGTGTGCACTTGCCGCACGACTCGTGATGGTAGAACTCCAGCCACCGCCACGTGTTGTAGACCGGGCAGTCCTGGTCCGAGAAGATCTGCATGGCCGTGGTGCCGAGAATCGAACCGGCGGCCGCCACCCCTTCGAAGTCCATCGGGGTGTCGATGTGCTCGGCGGTCAGGATCGGCGTCGACGAGCCGCCCGGCGTCCAGAACTTCAGGTTGTGGCCCTGCTTCATGCCCCCGGCCAGCTCGATCAGCTCGCGCAGGGTGATGCCGAGGCCGCACTCGTACTGGCCCGGGTTGGTGATCCGGCCGGAGAGCGAGTAGATCATCGGGCCGGCCGACTTCTCGGTGCCCATGCTCTTCCACCAGTCCGCGCCGCCCAGCACGATGTAGGGCACGCTGGCGATGGTGCCGACGTTGTTGACCACGGTCGGGCTCGCGTACAGGCCGGCGATCGCCGGGAACGGCGGACGCAGCCGCGGCTGCCCGCGGAAGCCCTCCAGCGAGTCGAGCAGCGCGGTCTCCTCACCACAGATGTACGCGCCGGCGCCGCTGTGGACGACCAGGTCCAGGTCGAATCCCGAGCCGAGGATGTTCTTGCCGAGATAGCCCTTGGCGTACGCCTCCTGGACCGCGTGGCGCAGCCGCCGCGCGGCGTGCACCGCCTCGCCCCGGATGTAGATGTAAGCCCGGTTCGCCCGGATCGCGTAGGAGGCGATGATCGCGCCCTCCACCAGCGAGTGCGGGTCGTAGGTCATCAGCGGCAGGTCCTTGCAGGTGCCCGGCTCGCCCTCGTCCGCGTTGATCACGAGGTAGTGCGGCTTGCCGTCGCCCTGCGGGATGAACCCCCACTTGAGGCCGGTCGGGAAGCCCGCACCACCGCGACCGCGCAGACCGGAGTCCTTGATCAGCTGGATCAGGTCGTCCGGGTGCACGTCCAGCGCCTTGCGCAGCGCCGCGTAGCCGTCGAGCCGTTCGTAGACCCCGATCCGCCAGGCGTCCGGCGAGAGCCAGCGCTTGGTCAGCACCGGTGTGAGCTTCTGGAGGACCTCCGGCCGTGGCTGGGTCACTTGCCTTCCTCCTTGACGCTCGGGATCGGCTTGTTCGCGGCGGCCTGCTCACTGACGATCCGCTCGCCCCGGGTGCTGTCCCCGGCGGGTTTGCCGTCGCCCGCCGGTTCGTTGCTCGCCACTCCGGCCTTCTCGGCGGGAGTCGTCGGCGCCGGGCTGGTGGTCTCCGGCTCGCCGGGCGTGTCAGCGGTGGGGTTACGGGACTCCGCTGCCCGTACCTCCGGGTCCTTGACGTCTCCGGTCCGGGCCGTCACCGCGCCGCTCACCGTGCCCACCGCGCTCTTGACCGTGCCGGCGACCTTCTTCGCGACCGCCGCGAGGCGGCTCTCGGCCGGCTCGGCCGGCTTCGGCGGCAGCGCCGTCTCGTCACGCGCCGGCTTCGTCTTGGTGATCGGGGTGTCCGGGTCGAACCCGGCCACCGCGACGCCGTGCTCCTGTGCCAGCCGCACGCCGCGCAGGGTCGGCGCACCGGCCACCCCGTCGGCCACCGCGCCCTCGCGCGGGTCGGCGAAGCCGGCCAGCTGGACCTGCATCTCGCGCAGCGAACAGATCCGGGCGCCCCGGGCCGGCGTCGGCCGCTCTCCCTTGCGCAGGCTGTCCACCAGCTCGACCGCGCTCTCCGGGGTCGCCTGGTCGACGGTGAAGTCGTAGTTGACCGTGACCACCGGCGCGTAGTCGCAGGCGGCGAGGCACTCGGCGTGCTCCAGCGTGATCCGGCCGTCGGGCGTGGTCTCGTCGTGGCCGACGCCGAGATGCTCGGACAGCTCGTCGTAGACCTCTTGGCCGCCCATCACGTTGCACAGCGTGTTGGTGCAGACGCTGACCAGGTACTCACCGGTGGGCCGGCGCTTGTACATGGTGTAGAAGGTCGCGACCGCGCCGACCTGGGCCTTGTTGATGCCGAGCAGGTCGGCGCAGAACGCCACCCCGTTCGGGCTGACGAAGCCCTCCTCGGTCTGCACCAGGTGCAGCAGCGGCAGCAGCGCGGAGCGCTCCCGGCCGGCCGGGTAGCGGCCGAGAATCTCGAGCGCGGGCTCGAGGAGTTTCGCCGCCAGTGGCTCGGCGGCCGGCGAGAATTCCACCGTTGTCATCGGTCACACCCACCCATCACGGGATCCAGCGAGGCGCCGCCGGCGATCACGTCGGCCAGCAGGGCGCCCTCGGCCATCGCGGGGATGGCCTGAAGGTTGACGAAGCTCGGCTCGCGGTAGTGCACCCGGTACGGATGGGTGCCACCGTCGGAGACCGCGTGCACGCCGAGCTCACCGCGCGGGTGCTCGATGGCGACATAGACCTGGCCGGGCGGAACCCGGAAGCCCTCGGTCACGAGCTTGAAGTGGTGGATCAGCGACTCCATCGACGAGCCCATGATCTTGGCGACGTGTTCGAGGGAGTTGCCGAGCCCGTCGAGGCCGAGCGCGAGCTGAGCCGGCCAGGCGATCTTCTTGTCCTCGATCCAGATAGGCCCGGGACGGAGACGGTCCAGCGCCTGCTCGACGATCTTGAGTGATTCCCGGATCTCCGCCATCCGGACCAGGTAGCGGCCCCACACGTCGGCGGTCGTCGCGGTGGGCACGTCGAACTCGTAGTTCTCGTACCCGCAGTACGGCATCGTCTTGCGCAGGTCCCAGGGCAGACCGGCCGAGCGCAGCACCGGCCCGGTGACGCCGAGGGCGAGGCAACCGGTCACGTCCAGCACCGCGACACCCTGGGTGCGCTGCTGCCAGATGATCTGGCCGGAGAGCATGGCCTCGTATTCCTTGAGCTTCTTCGGCAGGTACACGAGGAAGTCGCGGATCTTCTTGATCGCGGACTCCGGCAGGTCCTGCGAGAGGCCGCCCGGGCGGATGTAGCCGTTGTTCATCCGCAGGCCGGAGGTCTCCTCGAAGATGTCGAGGATGTATTCGCGCTCACGGAAGCCGTACAGCATCATCGAGATCGCGCCGAGCTCCATGCCGGTGGTGGCGATCCAGACCAGGTGCGAGGCGATCCGCTGCAACTCCATGAACATGACGCGGATCGTGTTGGTCCGCTCGGTGATCTGGTCGGTCACGCCGAGCAGCTTCTCCACGGCGAGGCAGTAGGCCACCTCGTTCGACATGTTGGAGAGGTAGTCCATCCGGGTCACGAAGGTGACGCCCTGGGTCCAGTTGCGGTACTCCAGGTTCTTCTCGATCCCGGTGTGCAGGTAACCGACGACCGGACGGCACTGGGTCACCGTCTCGCCCTCGAGCTCGAGCACCAGCCGGAGCACACCGTGCGTGGACGGGTGCTGCGGGCCCATGTTGACGACGATCTTCTCGTTGCTGAGCGGGTCGACGGTGGCGGTGAGGGAGTCCCAGTCGCCACCGGTGACCGTGAAGACCCGGCCCTCGGTCGTCTCGCGCTCGCTCGCGTACTCAGATGTGGTCACTGGTAGACCCTCCGCTGGTCGGGAGGCGGAATCTCGGCGCCCTTGTACTCGACGGGCACGCCGCCGAGCGGATAGTCCTTGCGCTGGGGGTGGCCCTCCCAGTCGTCCGGCATGAGGATCCGCGTCAGGTTCGGGTGGCCGGTGAAGACGACGCCGAACATGTCGTAGATCTCCCGCTCCTGCCAGTCGGCGGTCGGGTAGACCCGGGTGACGGTCGGAACCGGGACGCCGTCGGCGACCGCGACCTCCAGCCGTACGCGCCGGCGATAGGTCATCGAGGTCAATTGATAAGCGATATGAAAACGGCGCTCGTCGGACCCGAGATAGTCCACCGCATCGACGGAAGAACAGAGTTCGAACCGGAGCGCGGCGTCGTCACGCATTGCCTGACACACCTCGACGATATGCTCGACACGAACGTGAAGTGTGAGTTCCGCCCTATCCACCACCACTTTTTCGATGGCTTCGGAGAGAGCTGGATAAGCTTCCTCCAGCGCGTCGTAGACGTCGTCGAAATACTCACCATAGGGCCGCGGGCTGTCAAGAACAGCAGGCCTGGGGCGTTCCAGGCGACCGAAGCCGGAGACGTCCCCGGTGCCTTTGACTCCGAACATGCCTTTATCCGGGCTGGGCGGCGTCTGTGCGGGAGCACCCAAATGCGCGCCCACCGGGGCGCCACCATCGGTTCCGGGCTGAATACTCATTTGTGAACCTCCCGCAAATGCGGCTGGAGCTTCATCCAGTTCTCGATCCGCAATTGCTCCTCGCGCCCCTCTTTCACAGCCTGGGTCCATTCCGCGCGGCGTGCCTTGTCCACGCGGTAGGAAGACGGCATGGCGCCCGGCGCGACGATCGGACCCCGGCCCTCGGCCAACCGGGCTTCGAGCATCTTGCGGCCGTTGGGGCCGAGAGGCTGCGCCATGACCTTCTCGCGCATCTTGAGAATCGCGTCGATCAGCATCTCGGGCCTCGGCGGGCACCCCGGTAGGTAGATGTCGACCGGGACGATGTGATCCACGCCCTGCACGATGGCGTAGTTGTTGAACATGCCGCCGGACGAGGCGCACACGCCCATCGAGATGACCGACCGCGGCTCCGGCATCTGGTCGTAGATCTGCCGGACGACCGGGGCCATCTTCTGGCTCACCCGGCCGGCCACGATCATCAGGTCGGCCTGTCGCGGGGAGGCGCGGAACACCTCCATCCCCCAGCGGCCCAGGTCGTAGTGGGGACCGCCGGAGGCCATCATCTCGATGGCGCAACAGGCGAGGCCGAAGGTGGCGCCCCAGAACGACGACTTACGGGCCCAGTTGGACAGTTTCTCCACGCTCGTCAGCAGGATGCCCGACGGGAGCTTCTCTTCGATTCCCATAACGCATCAGTCCCAGTTGAGTCCGCCACGCCGCCACACATACGCGTAGGCGATGAAGACGGTGAGGATGAACAGGACCATCTCCACGAAACCGAACAGACCGAGCGCGTCGAAGGACACGGCCCACGGATACAGGAAGATGGTCTCGATGTCGAAGATGATGAAGAGCATCGCGGTCAGGTAGAACTTCACCGGAAACCGCCCGCCACCGATCGGTTGAGGCGCAGGCTCGATCCCACACTCGTAGGCGTCGAGCTTGGCCCGGTTGAAGCGCTTGGGCCCGACGATCGGCGCGATGGACACCGAGAACAACGCGAAGAGGGCGCCGAGGATCAGCAGCCCGACGATCGGGACGTAAGGGTTGATCGTCATGTCTACTCCCGTACGACTGTTAGCCGCTTCACACTAGTTACTTAGGTTGTGCTGTCCTTTGGTCGGGGGTGCCCCAGTTCGTGCTGACCGTGGTCAGACAGAGGGCGCCACCTTGGTCAGTCCGTTGATGATGCGGTCCATGGCGTCGCCACCCCGTGGATCGGTGAGGTTGGCCAGGAGCTTGAGGACGAACTTCATCAGCAGCGGCTGCGGCATGCCGTACTTGGTGGCCAGCCGCATGATCTGCGGGTTGCCGATCAGCTTCACGAAGATCCCACCGATCCGGTAGTACCCACCGAACCGGAGACTCAACTCGGCGGGGTACGCGTGCAGCGCACGCTCGCGCTCCGGCCCGGCCGGCCGGGCCAGGGCCTGCACAGCCACCTCGGCCGCCATCTCACCGGACTCCATTGCGTACGCGATACCCTCGCCGTTCATCGGGTTGACCATGCCGCCGGAGTCACCGACCAGCATCACCCCACGTGTGTAGTGCGGCACCCGGTTGAAGCCCATCGGCAACGCGGCACCCAGTGTCGGGCCGTCCGCGTTGGCCTCCTCGCGCAGTCCCCATTCCTCCGGCGTGCTGCCCAGCCAGTCGGTGAGCAGACTGCGGTAGTTCGTCTTGCCGAACGCGTCCGAGGAGTTCAGGATGCCGAGACCGACGTTCACCCGGCCGTCGCCCAGCCCGAAGATCCAGCCGTAGCCGGGCAGGAGGCGCCCCGGATTCTGCGCACTGCGCAGCTCGAGCCAGGACTCCAAGTAGTCGTCGTCCGCTTTGACAGCCGACCGATAGTATCGCCGGACCGCGACGCCGAGAGGCCGATCGTCCCGCTTTGCCAGCCCGAGCGACAGGGGGAACTTGCCCGATACGCCGTCTGCGGCGATCACCAGGGGGGCACGGAAGGAGACCGGCTCACGCCCCGGGCCGGCCTTCGCCTCGACGCCGATCACGTAGCCGTCGCCGTCGGTCACCGCACCCGTCACGTTGATCCCGGTACGCAGCTCGGCACCGGCCTCGACCGCACGCCGGGCCAGCATGTCGTCGAAATCCATCCGGGTACGGACGAGCCCGTAGTTGGGGAAGCTGGCGAGATCGGGCCAGTCCAGTTCGAGCCGGACCCCGCCGCCGATCACCCGAAGGCCCCGGTTGTGGAGCCAACCGGCCTTCTCCGAGGTGTCGATGCCCATCCGGATCAACTGGCGCACGGCACGCGGCGTGAGGCCGTCGCCGCACACCTTCTCACGGGGGAACTCGGTCTTCTCCAGCAGCAGGACGCGGACACCGTGCCGGGCCAGGTGGTACGCCGCCGCGGAACCGCCTGGACCTGCCCCGACCACGATCACGTCCGCCTCGTCTGCGACGGGTCCACTCGCTACGTGGTCGCTCACGGTCTACCCTCCGTATCACCGGGGACGCTCGTGAATTAGTTCACAAGCATGCCTCGATCGGAGTCTAGGCCGACAATCGAAGATCTTTGCGCTTAGGCTGCCCTAATTGTTTGACGGGGACTATCGTCCCTGCTCAGGGACCGGAAGGACCCGCTCCGCCACACCGAGAGCCGGGCCGTCCAGGTGGTCGCGGATGGTTCCGCCCATCGCCCGGTCGAGCGCCACGATGAGCCCCTCCACGAGGTCCTGGGCAAGATCGGGATCCTCCGCCGCGACCCGGCGGAGTCGGCTGGCCAGTTCGGTGGCGCGGCGCTCACCCGCCTCACCCTCGTCGATCGCGAGGTCGATGTCGGTGTCGTCGAGTTGTCCGATATCAGTCATGATTCGAACTAAGCAGGACATTTACTGGCCTGCGGCCAAAATGGTGCATTTACACCCGAGTGGCGCGGTGCAGGGCCACGATGCCGCCGCTCAGATTGCGCCAGCCGACCCGGTCCCACGGCCCCGACTCGATGATCCGGTCTGCCAGACCCCGCTGATCCGGCCAGGCCCGGATGGACTCGGCAAGATAAACGTACGCCTCCGGGTTGCTCGACACGCCCCGTGCCACGACCGGCAGCGACCGCATCAGGTACTGCATGTAGACCGTCCGGAAGGCCCCGTTCACCGGGTGACTGAACTCGCACACCACGAGCCGCCCACCCGGCCGGGTCACCCGGGCGAACTCACGCAGCGCGGCGCCGGTGTCCACCACGTTGCGCAGCGCGAAGGAGATCGTCACCGCGTCGAACACACCGTCCGCGAACGGCAGCCGCAGCGCGTCACCCGCCAGCAGCGGCACCTCGGCCCGCACCCGGCGACCGGCCCGGAGCATGCCCACCGACAGGTCGGCGCCGACCGCGAACGCGCCGGACCGGCTCAGCTCCTCGGTGGAGACCCCGGTGCCGGCGCCCACGTCCAGCACCCGCTCCCCCGGCCGCAGCCCCAGAGCGGCACGGGTGGCCCGGCGCCAGCTCCGATCCTGCCCGAAGGAGAGCACCGTGTTGGTGAGGTCATAGCGCTCCGCCACGCCGTCGAACATCTCGGCGACCTCGTGCGGCTGCTTGTCCAGATCTGCGCGCGTCACAAGCAGTAACTCTGCCCCATCCGGCCGCCCCGCCCATCACCCATCAGGCGGAAGAGACTGCCTTCACACGGAAAACAGCGCGGGCGGGATGGTTGACCATCCCGCCCGCGCCTTGTGCGTTATATATACGACCGTCGTCGGTCGGGTCCGAATGCTCGTCACCGACGCGATCGCGACTGGCGACGTATGAGTGTTCCGTTGCCTTACATGGGCAACGTAACCAGCGGGAACGAGCCGGTACAGGCAACCGGCGGGCTCGTTACGAAGGAGCAACCCAGCCTCACCGGTCCGACGATCCGAACCTGGCCGAACGGACGATCACCACCCCCCGAAGGGGCCAGTCTCAGCTCGCCTCGACCAGCGGGAGCTGCTTGCGGGCCCCTCCACCGGGCAGAGCGATCGAGGAGAAATGCGAGACCACGCGGTCGTCGGTGGGGTCGTCGGCGGCCGTCCGGTGCACGGCGAGATGCCTGTACCAGGTGTCACGCCACGCCGGGATCCGGTCCGCGGTGCGGATCATCGAGATCAGCTCCTGCAGGTTCGACCGGTGTTTCGCGCCGGCCGAGGAGATCACGTTCTCCTCCAGCATGATCGAGCCCAGGTCGTCGACGCCCATGTGCAGCGAGAGCTGGCCGATGTCCTTGCCGGTGGTGAGCCAGGACGCCTGGAGATGGGCCACGTTGTCGAAGAACAGCCGGGAGACCGCGATGAAGCGCAGGTACTCCATGGTGGTGGCCTGGGTGCGGCCCTTGAGGTGGTTGTTCTCCGGCTGGTACGTCCACGGGATGAACGCCCGGAAGCCGCCGACCCCATGCGACTGCTCGACGGGGACGTCACGGTAACCGTTCGCCACGGCCAGGTCCTGCACGTCACGGATCATCCGGATGTGCTCGATGCGCTCGGCGTTCGTCTCACCCGTACCCATCATCATGGTGGCGGTGGACGAGAGGCCGTGCCGATGCGCGACGGCCATCACCTCGAGCCATCGCGCGCCGCTCTCCTTGAGCGGCGCGATGGCCTTGCGCGGCCGCTCCGGGAGCATCTCGGCGCCGGCGCCGGCGATCGAGTCGAGACCGGCGGCCTTGATCCGGATCACCGCCTCCTCGATGGAGACGCCGTCGACCTTGGCCATGTGCAGGATCTCGCTCGGGCCGATCGAGTGGATGGCGAGCTGTGGAAACGCCTGCTTGACCGAGGAGAAGAGCTTCTCGTAGTACTCCACCCCGAACTCGGGGTGGTGGCCACCCTGGAGCATCACCTGGGTGGCGCCCAGCTCGACCGCCTCACCCGCGCGGCGCAGGATCTCCTCGATCGGGTGCGCCCAGCCCTCCCGGTGCTTCGGGGCACGGAAGAACGCGCAGAACTTGCACGCCGTGACGCACACGTTGGTGTAGTTGATGTTCCGGTCGATCAGGTACGTGACGATGCCGTCCGGATAGCGCCGGCGCCGAACCGCGTCGGCCGCCTCGCCCAGCGCGTGGAACGGGGCCTCCGTGTAGAGCAGCAACGCCTCCTCGGGCGTGATCCGCCCGCCGTCGGCTCCGCGCTGCAGGATGCTGTCGATCTCCGGATTCGCGGTCACGTCAGGAAGCGTACGTCCACCGGGCGTCAGCCGTCAGCGGCGAGGGTCACCGCGGGGCCGTCCGTCCCGATCAGCGCGGCCAGGCCGTCCAGCACCCGGGCCAGGCCGAACTCGTACGCCTGGACGGGGTCGTAGGCGGCGCCCATCGCGGCGCCGGCTGCGGCGCCCACCCTCGTCGCGGTGGGGAAACGGTGATGGTCGAAGACCACCTCGAAGATCGGTCCGCGTTCCTGCCACCAGGCGAAGTCGGTGGTGCCGGACCGCGCCTCGGCGGCCCGCACGTCCGCCTCCGAACGGGCCGCCGCCTGCACGAATCCGATCAGGAAGGTGAGCGCCGCGTCCCGGGCCACGTCGTCCAGCCCGCAGCCGTCGAAGGCGCGCAGCTCGTGCTCGTACTTCGCCATCAGGCCGGGGCCCAGCGGAGGGCGGCTGGCGGGAAGGGTCGCCGCCCACGGATGGTCGGTGTAGAGGCGGCGGTTCTCCGCGGCGATCGCGGCCAGCCGCTCCCGCCACGGGCGGTCCGGGTGCGCGGGCCGGGGCATCTCCAGGTAAAGGCGGTCCAGCATCAGATCGAGCAGGGCGTTCTTGTCCGGGACGTACGTGTAGAGGGTCATCGGCACCACGCTCAGCTCGTGGGCGACGCGGCGCATCGACACCGCCTCCAGGCCGTCGGCGTCGGCCACCGCGATCCCGGTCTCGACCACTCGCGCGACGGTCAGGCCCGGGCGGCGGCCACGGCGCTTGCCCTCCGGCTCCGCGTCCGGGAACCAGAGCAGGTCGATGGTGCGGCGCGCTTCGGCCACGGGTGGCACTCCTTTCTTGTACGGCGTATTGTGTACAGCGTACCGGTAACCGCTCCGGGAGGTCCCGTTTCATGGCAGGCACCGTGCAGATCATCTCGTCCGCCATCTCGCTCACCGTCGACGATGTCCCGGCTTCCAGCAAGTTTCTCGCGGACCACTTCGGCTACACCGAACGGATGGCGGCGGACGGCTTCGCCTCGCTGGGCCGCGACGACGCCGGGGTCGACCTGGTCTTCCTGCGCCGCGGCATCGAGGTGCTGCCACCTGAGCTGCGTCACGTGCACACCGCGGGCACGATCGTCGCCTTCGTGGTCGAGGATCTGGAGGCCGAGCAGGCCCGGTTGCGCGCCGAGGGTGTGGAGCCCACTCTGCCCATTCGTGAGGAAGCGTGGGGTGAGCGCCTCCTCCTGGTGACCGACCCCAACGGTGTCGTCTACGAGTTGGTGGAGTGGGCAGACCGATAGGTTCTGTCTCGCGGATCGTTCAGGGGGTGGGTGTGCTCGTCGTTCACGGCGGCTGGGTGGCCGGGGCCGGGCGCCCGGGCCGATTGATCATCTGGGCCGAGGATCCGGCTCTTCCGCCGTCGTCGGCGTCCCGGGCGAGGATCCGTCCGCACCCGTTCGCAGCGCCGGCCGAGGCGCTCCGGCAGGTGGTGCCGGGAGCCGAGAGCGGGTCGCTGACGCTCACCCTGCCCGGGACCGGGCGCGGCCCGCTGCCGTCACCCGAGACCGGGGTCGAGCCGGCCACCCGCGGGATCAAACTGGGCACCTGGACGGTGCCGGCGCTGTCGGTGCCCGGCGACGAGGCCATGGCGGTCCTCGGTGAGCTCGCCGACCCCGACCCGGAGGGCCCGTGGCTCGCCGGGCCGTCACTGCGCTACCTCACCCTGCTCGCCGGCTACGCGTGCGACCTGGCCCGGCGTGGGCGGATGCTGCCGCAACTGACGGTCGAGGCGCGGATGCCGACCGCACGCTGGCGGCCGGTGCTGACCGGAGGCGACACCGCCACCTTCCGGGACTTCGCGGCCGGCATGCCGCCCGTGGTCCGGGCCGCGGGAGACGGGCAGGCCGTCGGGCGTGTCTTGCGGGACGCTCTGGAGTCGCTGCTGGACTCGGCGGCCCGGGCCACCCTGCCGGAGCGGCTCATGGTCGGCCAGCGGCCGGGCCTGAAATCCGCCCTGCCGGACCGCTGGCTCGCCGCCCTGACCGGCGCCGATCCGGCCCTGCCCGGGGCGGCCGACGCCGACGTGCGTGACCTGCGCCGCGCTCTGGACGACTGGATGCGCGCGGCCAACGACGCCCACGGCCCGATCCGGGTCAGCTTCCGCCTGTTCGAGCCCGCACCGGAAGCGCCGCCCGGCGAGGACGGTTGGTCGCTGGAGTTCGCCCTGCAATCGGCCGAGGACCCCGGTCTCTATCTGCCCGCCGCGGACCTGTGGGAAGGCGCGCGTTTCCCCGGGCTGCCGCGCCGGCCCGACGAGACCCTGCTCGCCGGTCTGGGCCGGGCGGTCCGGCTCTTCCCGTTGCTGCACGTCGCCCTGCTCGAGCAGCGGCCGGCCGCCATGCCCCTCACCACCGGCGAGGCGTATGACTTCTTGCGCCAGGCCGCGCCCCTGCTCCAGGCCGCCGGGTTCGGTGTGCAACTGCCGTCGTGGGCCGGGCGGAAGGCGGTCGGGCTCAAACTCACCACCCGCAGCAAGTCCAAGGCCGGGACGTCGCGAGCCGTGGCGGACTCCGGCTTCGGGCTGTCCGAGCTGGTCGATTTCCGGCTGGACCTGGTCATCGGCGACGGGGTGGTGACCGCCGAGGAACTGGCCGAGCTGGCCCGGCTCAAGGTGCCGCTGGTCCGGGTCCGCGGCCAGTGGGTGGAGCTGGACGCCCGGCAGCTGAAGGCGGCGCTCAAGGCGGTCGGGGAGCGACGGGAGGGGCAGCTCACCGCAGGTGAGCTACTGCAACAGGTGGTCGACGGCGGCGAGGAGGATCTGCCGCTGGTGGAGGTCGACGCCGACGGCGACCTCGGCGATCTGCTGTCCGGTCAGGCGGCCGAGCGGCTCAGTCCGTTGCCGACGCCGGCCGGGTTCCAGGGGGCGCTGCGGCCGTACCAGGAACGGGGTCTGTCCTGGTTGCACTTCCTCAGCCGACTCGGCCTCGGCGGGATCCTGGCCGACGACATGGGCCTCGGCAAAACCGCGCAGACCCTGTCCCTGCTGCTCACCGACGAGGGCTCGCGGAGCCTGCTGATCTGCCCGATGTCGCTGGTCAGCAACTGGCACAAGGAGGCCGGGCGGTTCGCGCCGGGCCTACGGGTCTACGTGCATCACGGCGCCACCCGGATGCGCGGGCCGGAGTTCGACGAGGCGGTCGCCGGTGCCGACCTCGTCATCACGACCTACGGCACCGCGCTACGCGACCTCGAGACGTTGCGCGGTGTGACGTGGAGCCGGGTGGTCTGCGACGAGGCGCAGGCGATCAAGAACAGCGGGACCCGGCAGTCGCAAGCGGTCCGCGCCATCCCGGCCCGCACCCGGCTGGCACTCACCGGCACGCCGGTGGAGAACCACCTGGCCGAGCTGTGGTCGATCATGGACTTCTGCAATCCGGGGCTGCTCGGGCCGGCGAAACGGTTTCGCCGCCGGTTCCAGGAGCCGATCGAGAGCCGGCAGGACGAGGACGCCACCGCCGCCCTGAAACGGGCTACCGGCCCCTTCGTGCTGCGACGGCTCAAAACCGACAAGAGCATCATCTCGGATCTCCCGGAGAAGAACGAGATGAAGGTGTGGTGCTCGCTCACACCCGAGCAGGCCACCCTCTACCAGGCGGTCGTCGAGGACATGATGGCCGAGATCGAGAGCACCGAGGGCATCCAGCGGCGGGGCAACGTCCTGGCCGCCATGATGAAACTCAAGCAGGTCTGCAATCACCCCGCCCACCTGCTCAAGGACGGCTCCCGGCTGCCCGGCCGCTCCGGCAAGCTGGCCCGGCTCGAGGAGCTTGCCGACGAGATCGTGGAGGACAGCGACAAGGCCTTGGTCTTCACTCAGTACGCGGAGTGGGGGACGCTGCTCCAGCCGTATCTGGCAGCCCACACCGACCGGCCGGTCCTGTGGCTGCACGGCGGGCTGAGCAAGGCCCGGCGCGACGAGCTGGTCGAGCGGTTCCAGACCTCCGACGAGCCGATGCTGTTCCTGCTCTCGCTCAAGGCGGCCGGCACCGGGCTCAACCTGACGGCCGCCAACCACGTCGTGCACTTCGACCGCTGGTGGAACCCGGCGGTCGAGGACCAGGCCACCGACCGGGCGTTCCGGATCGGACAGTCACGCGACGTGCAGGTCCGCAAGTTCATCTGCACAGGCACTCTGGAGGAGAAGATCGACGCGATGATCGAGCGGAAGAAGGCGCTGGCCTCCTCGGTCGTCGGCACCGGCGAGGAGTGGATCACCGACCTCAGCACCGACCAGCTGCGGGAGCTGTTCTCGCTCGACCCGGCGGCGGTGCGCTGACATGCCGTTCGACAGGTCCGGTCAGTTCTACGAGGCGGCCCGCCCGATCGAGGTGGACGGCGGCCTCAGCGTGCGGTCGAAACGCGGCAAGATCGGCGAGCAGTGGTGGTCACGGAAGTTCGTCGACGTGCTGGAGGGTGTCTGCGATCCGGGTCGGCTGGCGCGTGGAAGGGCGTATGCGCGCAAGGGCCAGGTGATGGACTTCGCGCTGAAGCCGGGACGGGTGCTCGCCCGGGTGCAGGGTTCCCGGCCGAAACCGTATGAGGTGACGGTCCGTATCACCGCGTTCGACGACGCACGGTGGGCCGACGTGATCGACGCGCTCGCGGCGCGGGCGCTGTATCGTGCCGCGCTCCTGGCCGGCGAGATGCCGCACGAGATCGTCGACCTCTTCACCGAGCTGGGGCTGCCGCTGTTCCCGGAGCAACTCGACATCGCCTGCTCCTGCCCGGACTGGGGCGTTCCCTGCAAACACGGCTCGGCGGTGCTGTATGTGCTGGCCGAGGCCTTCGACGACGACCCGTTCCTGGTGCTCGGCTGGCGGGGCCGGGGCCGCGATGAACTGCTCGACGCGTTGCGCGGCACTCCCGAGCCGGAGGAGACGGTCGACCCGCTGGCAGTCGACGAGGAGCCGCTGGACGGCCGGCTCGCCGACTTCTACTCCCCCGGGATCAGCCTGGGCCGGTTGCGGGAGCGGCCACCCCGGGGCGGCCTGCCACCGGAGCTGCTGCTGCGGGCGCTCGATCCGCCCGCGATCCGGGTCCGGCATGTGCCGTTGGTCGACGTGCTCCGGCCGGTTTACCGCGACCTCGGCGCGGCAGAGGAGTAGCCGAGCAGGCTTGTGCGCCCGTCGGACTCCGGTCCGGCACTCACGGCCGGGGCCGCGCCCATCGTGAACCGATCGTGGGCGAGTCCACGATGGACGCGGCGGCTTGTCACGCTACCCGGCTTCGCCCGGTTTCGCCTCCCCGGAGGGTGACCCCAAGCTAGATAGCTGTCACAAACTGTGTCAATAGAAAACTACCGATATCGGAGCGCTCCGTCATGAGTGAGATGACCTACCGCCGGCTGGGTGACTCGGGCCTGGTTGTTTCAGCGGTCGGGATCGGCTGCAACAACTTCGGCCGCAAGCTGGACGCCGACGGCACCCGCGAGGTGGTCGACGCCGCGATCGACGCGGGGGTCACGCTGTTCGACACCGCCGACACCTACGGCACCCCGCACGGGATGTCGGAGACCTACCTGGGCGCGGCACTCAAAGGCCACCGGGACGAGGTCGTGCTGGCCACCAAGTTCGGCATGGACATGGAAGGCCTCAACGGACGGGACTTCGGGGCGCGCGGGTCGCGACGGTACATCGTTCGGGCCGTTGAGGCATCGCTGCGACGGCTGGAGACCGACTACATCGACCTCTACCAGATGCACAGGCCGGACCCGGCCACCCCGATCGACGAGACCCTGGCCGCCCTCGACGACCTGGTCCACGCCGGCAAGGTCCGCTACCTGGGCAACTCGAATTTCACCGGCTGGCAGATCGCCGATGCGGACTGGACCGCCCGTACCAGCGGCCTCACCCGTTTCATCAGCGCGCAGAACCGGTACAGCCTGCTGAGCCGCGACGTCGAGTCCGAGGTGGTGCCGGCCTGTGAGCAGTTCGGGCTCGGACTGCTGCCCTTCTTCCCGATCGAGTCGGGCCTGCTGAGCGGCAAGTATCGGCGGGGCCTGCCGGCGGCCGCGGGGACCCGGATGACGCAGGAGCGCTACCAGCCGTGGCTCGCCGGCGCGGACTGGGACACCATCGAGGCGCTGACCGCCTTCGGTGCCGAACGCGGGCGCGGCCTCCTCGAAGTGGCGATCGCCGGGCTGCTCGCCCGACCAGCGGTGACCAGCGTGATCGCCGGCGCCACCACGCCCGAGCAGGTGCTGGCCAACGTCGCGGCCGGCTCCTGGGAGCTCACCGCCGCCGACGTGGCCGCCCTCGACGCCCTCCTGGACGCCTGAACGACACCCCCACACGCGACCCCCACACGCGGAAAGCCTTCCGCGCGGAGAACGGCCCCACGAACCCCGCACGGAGAACGGCCCCACGAACCCCGCGCGGAGAACGGCACCACGAAGCCCACGCGGGGGGAACACCACGTGAAACCCCACACGGAGGCGCCGGAGTGCCCTGTCCGCAGGGTACCGGCCGGTGATCCACTCCAGCCGGTTGTGAGTGCTGCCTCAACGTGCGTGAGGCAGCCCTGACCCTGCTGGCCAAATCGCCCGCCCCGCCCACCCGACTGCACGCCCGCCGGGCAGACGGGGCGCACAGCGCACCGACGGTGCGCCCCGAGCACCGCTGTGACACTCGTGAGCGACCACGCAGGGCTTTGCGTGCGTGCCGACTCGCTCGGCCCCGGCTGCCCACCGGGCGGGCGCCCCCAGCGCACCGACGGCACGCCCTGCCGCCCTGCCGCCCTGCCGCCCTGCCGCCCTGCCACCCTGCCACCCTGCCACCCTGCCACCCTGCCACCCTGCCACCCTGGCGTCCGGTGGGCGGAGGGCCGGCGTGCAGAGCGATGTGTGCTCGGAGAACACGACACCCGTAGTGGGTGTGACGACACCCGTTGCGGGTGTCCTTTGACAGCGAAGTATGTCCGTGCCAGGAAAGTCTGCCCGACCGCTGGTTTGTGCCAGTCGACTCTGTCTCAAGATCGTGGCCGAGGGGTTGGTGGGGTGGTGGTCTCCGCGCAGACAGGGCAGGCGCCGGCTTGTTGATAGCTGGTGTCTGCTTGCGGCTGGGTGTCCGTGACCGGTTCGTGTGTGCGCATAGGCTGATTGCGTGGTTGTGGATGAGGGAGCTGGCTCGTCCGAGGTCACTTTGGGCGGCGGACGCCTGACCGCTGGAGTCGTAAGGATCGGCGAGACGGTAAGGCGATCGAGCTCGTCAGCGTCACCTTTCACCGCGACGCTGCTGTCGCATCTGAATCGTGCCGGTTTTGATGGTGTCCCGCGGTATCTGGGTCGCGACGAGCTTGGTCGCGACGTCCTTACCTTCTTGCCTGGGGACGTTCCTGCCAAGTGGCGCGCCTTCGCAGATGTGCAGGTCGCGACCGCTGGCGTTTTGTTGAGTCGCTTTCACGATGCGAGCCGGCCTCTGGCCGAGCTGGGCCTGCCCCGTTTTGACGGACATCCAAGATCAGGGGACCTGAGGTCTCCGGGAGGATGTCCAGCATCATGGAGAGCGTGGGAAAGAAGCGAT